>CAZKMN010000060.1:0-8989 GCA_964553905.1 uncultured Oscillibacter sp. | reverse complement strand
AGCGCAGCCCCTCGGGCTCGTTGAAGAGCCGCAGCAGCCGCTGGGAGTCCTCGTCGTCGATGTCGATGACCATGTCGGTATTTTTTACATTGTGAATCCAAGGGATGTGCTTGTCGCCGATGCCCTCGATCCGGTGGTCGCCAAATCCGTTCACCAGCATGGTCGGGCACTGAAGCGCCTCGCCCGCCGCCAGCTTCAGCCGCGGATAGAGCTCCTTGAGGCGGTCGCCGGTGGACAGCGTTCCCGCAGAGCCGGAGGTGAAGCATGCGCCGGCAAAGCGGTCGCCGGGCCGCTTGATGGCCTCAAACACGTCGGCAAGGGCATTGCCGGTCACGTTGTAGTGCCACATGGGGTTTCCCATTTCCTCAAACTGGTTGAAAACCATGTAGCCCGGGTCCCGTTTCAGCTCGTTGGTCTTGTCAAAAATCTCCTTGACGTTCGTCTCGCCGCCGGGTGTGGCGATGATCTCCGCATCAATGGAGCGGAGCCACTCAAACCGTTCCCGGCTCATGCCCGCAGGCAGCACAGCCACGCCGCGTGCGCCCAGCAGCTTGGAGTTGAACGCACCGCCGCGGCAATAGTTGCCCGTGGAGGGCCATACGGCCTTCTGGCGCGTAACGTCAAACTGACCGGTCACAAGACGGGGCGCAAGGCAGCCGAAGGAGGCGCCAACCTTGTGGCAGCCGGTGGGGAACCATTTGCCCACCATCGCCACGATGCGGCACGGCACACCGGTCAGCGCAGAGGGAAATTCGATGTAGTTCGGCGTCTCGCGAAACAGTCCACCGCGCTCAACGGGCTCGTTTTTCCAGGTAATGCGGAACAGGTTCAGGGGGTTCACCTCGCCCAGTCCCACCGTTTTCAGCTTAGCTTGTACCTTTTCCGGAATCGTCTGGGGATTTCGCATCTGTGCGATGGTGGGAATGACAATGTGGTTTTTCCGCGCCGTCTCCAGATTGTGTCTGCGCCCTTCCTGCTCAATGGTAAAATCGATCATAGCTGACTGCCCTCCTGTTGTTTGATATCAATATAAGAATATAAGGTATACTTGGAAATTCCAAAATACTTTGCGATCTTATCGCCGGACTTTGTCACCAAAAACGCGCCGTTTTCATTTAAGAAACGGATCGCGCGCACCTTGTCATCCTTATTCATCAGCGCCACTGGCTTGCCGACAAGCACGGTAGACTGCTGGATGAGATCGTCCAGCAGATCGTTGACCTTCACGATCCGCTCCGGCTCGGCGGGCTGTGTCTCCCCGGTGGAAACCAGCTCCTGTACCGCGCCCTCCAGCATCAGCAGCTTGGAAATGTCATAGTTGATGGATAAAATTGCGGAAACCTTGCCCTTGCTCCCGCGAATATAAACTGTGGAAGACTTCAAAATTTTTCCGTCCGGCGTTTTGGTGAGATAGCAGAGATGGTCCTTCGGCTCGGGAGCGTTGCTCTGCATTTGCTCCATCACGACATGGGATGCGCCGTCCCCCACCTTCCGTCCGGAAACCTGTCCGTTTACAATTGCCACAATGGTGTGGTCGGGATGGCAGCTGAGATCGTGTACCACTACTTCACATCCGCTTCCGAATTGTGCGGCAATGCCGGCAGCGACCTGTTTCAGCAGTTCTAATTTTCCGTTTTCCGTGGAACATTCCTCCTTTAGCGGTGTCATTCCATTGAAATTATCTAACATTCCAGTATCATCATATCATATTTTTTAACAAATGCAATTCGATTTTCAAAAAATTTTTTTGGTTTTCTAATTTTTTGTTTGACAAGTGGATTTCTTATGCTATGATAGGGATAGTAACGAGCAAGGCGGCACAGAAGCCGCATATGAATTTCGGATATATTTTATGAATGTGGAGGACAGCAACATGGATTTCGAAGCAATTAAATCTGCGGCACAAGGCTATCAGGCCGATATGACCCGGTTCCTGCGGGACATGATCGCCATCCCCAGCGAGAGCTGCGAGGAAAAGGGCGTGGTCATGTGCATCAAGGCGGAAATGGAAAAGCTGGGCTATGACAAGGTCGAGATCGACGGCCTCGGCAACGTGATCGGCTGGATGGGCGACGGTGAAAAGATTATCGCCATCGACTCTCATATCGATACCGTTGGCGTTGGCAACCGGGACAACTGGGAAGCCGATCCCTATCAGGGCTACGAGACAGAGGATGTGATCTTCGGTCGCGGCGGTTCTGACCAAGAGGGCGGCATGGCTTCCGCCGTGTACGGCGCCAAGATCATGAAGGACATGGGCCTCATCCCCGCCGGCTATAAGATCATGGTGGTCGGCTCCGTTCAGGAAGAGGACTGCGACGGCATGTGCTGGCAGTACATCGTCAACAAGTATTTCCCCTCCAAGGAAGAGGCTCAGAAGAAGATCGAGTTCGTCATCTCTACGGAGCCCACCGACGGCGGCATTTACCGCGGTCACCGCGGCCGTATGGAGATCCGCGTGGACGTCAAGGGTGTCTCCTGCCACGGCAGCGCTCCCGAGCGCGGCGACAACGCCATTTATAAGATGGCCGATATCCTTCAGGATGTCCGCTCTCTGAACGAAAACGGCGACGGCCCCTCCAACGAGATCAAGGGCCTCGTGAAGATGCTCAACCCCACCTTCAACCCCGAGCATTATGAAGACGCTCAGTTCTTGGGCCGTGGCACTTGCACCGTCTCTCAGGTCTTCTATACCTCTCCCTCTCGCTGCGCCGTGGCTGATAGCTGCGCCATCTCCATTGACCGCCGCATGACCGCTGGCGAGACTTGGGAATCCTGCTTGCAGGAGATCCGCGACCTGCCCAACGTGAAGAAGTACGGCGACGACGTGAAGGTCAGCATGTATATGTACGACCGTCCCGCATGGACCGGCGAGGTCTACGAGACCGAGTGCTTCTTCCCCACTTGGATCAACAAGGAATCCGCCGCTCACGTGCAGGCTCTGGCAGACGCCCACCACGCGCTCTGGGGCGACAAGCGCATCGGCCATGCCGATCCGGACGCCTCCAAGGACGCCATGCACCTGCGTGACGGCCGTCCCCTGACCGACAAGTGGACCTTCTCCACCAACGGCGTTGCCATTCAGGGCCGCTACGGCATCCCCTGCGTGGGCTTTGGCCCCGGCGCGGAATCTCAGGCACACGCTCCCAACGAGATCACTTGGAAGCAGGATCTGGTTGTCTGCGCCGCCATGTACGCCGCTGCCCCCGGCCTCTACAAGGAAGAGAACAAGACTGCTGACGTAACGCAGTTCCGTCAGAGCCTCACCAATAACAACATTCAGTAAAAGATAAAGGAGAACAATATTTATGTCCAAGACCATTGAACTGGCTCAGCGCCTGGAAAAGCTGCATGTAAACAACATGTACAAAAACGACTTCTATTGGACCTGGGATAAGACCGACGAAGAGCTCGCCGCCATCTTCACCGTGGCAGATGCTCTGCGTGATCTGCGGGAGCGCAACAAGTCCACCCGCATTTTCGATTCCGGCCTCGGCATCTCCATTTTCCGGGATAACTCCACCCGCACCCGGTTCTCCTTTGCCTCCGCCTGCAACCTGCTGGGTCTGAACGTGCAAGATCTGGACGAGAAGAAGTCCCAGATCGCCCACGGCGAGACTGTGCGCGAAACCGCCAACATGGTTTCCTTCATGGCCGATGTCATCGGCATTCGCGACGATATGTTCATTGGTCAGGGCCATAAGTATCAAAAGACCTTCATGGACGCCGTGGCCGAGGGCTATCGCGACGGCATTCTGGAGCAGCAGCCCACTCTGGTGAACCTCCAGTGCGACGTGGATCATCCCACCCAGTGCATGGCGGATATGCTGCATATCATCCATGAATTCGGCGGCGTGGAAAACCTCAAAGGCAAGAAGATTGCCATGACTTGGGCATACTCCCCCAGCTATGGCAAGCCTCTCTCCGTTCCTCAGGGCGTCATCGGTCTCATGACCCGTTTCGGCATGGACGTGGTCTTGGCTCATCCCGAGGGATACGATGTTATGCCTGAGGTGGAGGATATTGCCCGGAAGAACGCTGCTGCTACCGGCGGTTCTTATCGCAAGGTCGCCACGATGGAAGAAGCTTTCCAGGATGCGGATATCGTGTATCCCAAGAGCTGGGCACCCTTCGCCGCCATGGAAAGCCGCACCCAGCTCTATCAGGCTGGCGATCAGGCCGGCATCGACAAGCTGGAAAAGGAACTGCTGGCGCAGAACGCTCAGCATAAGGACTGGACCTGCTCTGAGGAAATGATGAGCAAGACCAAAAACGGCAAGGCTCTGTATCTGCATTGCCTGCCCGCCGATATCACGGGTCTTTCCTGCCCCGAGGGCGAAGTGGACAACTCCGTGTTTGACCGTTATCTGGTGCCCCTGTACAAAGAGGCTTCCTACAAGCCCTATGTCATCGCCGCCATGATTATGATGAGCAAGGTCAAGGACCCCGCCGCCGCACTGATGGCTCTGGATCAGGGCAGCAAGCGGAAGCTGTTCTAAGAAGCGACTCCATAGAGAGACAGTCTGTGGCGGCAGCGGCGCTGCCGCCACAGCTCTCTTTTTTGCGGGAGCTGTAAACCGCTCCCTCCCCATTATTTTTTAACGAGGTGTTCCGATTATGGGTAAACGTATCGTCATTGCGCTGGGCGGCAACGCGCTGGGCAAGAATCTGCCCGAGCAGATGCAGGCCGTCAAGCATACTGCGCGCGCGATTGTAGATTTGATTGAAGAGGGCCACGAAGTTGTTGTGGCCCATGGCAATGGTCCTCAGGTGGGCATGATCAACGTGGCCATGACCACGCTGTCCCGCGAAGACCCCACGCACCCCATGGCCCCCATGTCCGTTTGCACGGCTATGAGCCAAGGCTATATTGGGTACGACCTGCAAAACTCTCTCCGGGAGGAGCTGTTGGACCGCGGCATGAAAAAGCCCGTCTCCACCATTCTCACCCAGGTGGAAGTCGACCCGGCAGACCCCGCATTCCAGCATCCCAGCAAGCCCATCGGCACATTTATGACCGAGGCTGAGGCCGAGGAAATGCGTCGTCGCGGCAATGCCGTGATGGAGGATGCCGGTCGCGGCTGGCGTCGTTGCGTGGCCTCTCCCCTTCCCAAGTCCATTGTGGAGATCGATACGGTCCGCGCCTTGCTGGAAGCCGGTCAGGTCGTGGTCGCCTGCGGCGGCGGCGGCATTCCCGTCTACCGGACGGAGGGTAACCACCTCAAGGGCGCAGGCGCCGTGATCGATAAGGACTTTGCCTCCGAGCTGCTGGCTGAGGAGCTGAACGCCGATGCGCTCATCATTCTCACCGCCGTGGAAAAGGTAGCCGTCAACTTTGGAAAGCCAGACCAGCAGTGGCTGGATCATCTGACCCCGGAAGAGGCGGAACAGTACGCCCCCGGGTCCATGCTGCCCAAGGTGCAGGCCGCCGTCAAGTTTGCAAAATCCAAGTCCGGCCGGACGGCGCTCATCACGCTGCTGGAAAAGGCGAAGGACGGCATTGCCGGAAAAACGGGTACCTCGATCTCGCTGTAAGCGAAATAGGTTGACCTGTCAAAACTGCTCAGGGAGCGCGGATTTTCCGCGCTCCCTTTTTGTATTCTTTTTTGCGGATTCATGCTTTTTAACGAAAGCGTTTGCATCTTCCGCCAAAATTTTATCGACACATACAAAAGAAATGTGAAATATGAGTTGAATTTTTCCCGTAGGCCTTGTATGATGGGCAGTAGTAAGGTCATTCCTTACCAGTTTCAGTCAACATTTTGAAGGAGGATTTTAAGAATGAAGAAGTTCCTTGCACTGCTTCTTGCCCTGGTCATGAGCCTCAGTCTGGCTGCCTGCGGCGGAGAAAAACCCGCAGAGGCGCCTGCTGAGACCCCGGCCGCAGAGGGCACCGCCTCTGACCTGAAAATCGGCCTGATCTGCGTCCATGACGACAACTCAGGTTATGACCATGCTCACATTGAGGGTCTGACCGAGGCCTGCAAGCAGCTTGGCATCGACCCCAGCACGCAGGTGGTCATGAAGTACAACATCCCCGAGGATGAGACCTGCTATGATACCGCCGTGGATCTGGCGGAGCAGGGCTGCACCATCATTTTCTCCGATTCTTATGGCCATCAGATGCATATGCAGTCTGCCGCCGAAGAATATACGGATGTGACCTTCGTCTCCTGCACCGGCGATCTGGCCGCCGCTTCCGGTCTCAGCAACTTCAAGAACATCTTCCCGTATACATATGAGTCCCGCTACGTCTCCGGCGTGGTGGCTGGCATGAAGCTCAAGGAGCTGATGGATGCCGGTACCGTCACCGATCCCTATGTGGGCTATGTGGGCGCATTCCCCTATGCTGAAGTCGTCTCCGGCTACACCGCTTTCTTCCTGGGCATCCAGTCCATCGTGCCGGACGCTCATATGGACGTGCAGTACACCACCTCTTGGTACGATCCCGTTGCCGAAGGTGAAGCTGCCAACGCTCTGATGGCCCGTGGCTGCGTCATTATCGGCCAGCACGCCGACTCCACTGGCGCTCCCTCCGCAGTACAGGCCGCCGTGGACAGCGGCAAGGTTGCCTACTCTGTGGGCTACAATATCAGCATGCTGGAAGCTGCTCCCACCGCGGCTTTGACCTCTTCTCAGAATAACTGGTCTGTTCTCTATAAGGCCACGCTGGAGAAGTTCATGGCCGGTGAAGAGATCCCCGCCGACTATGCCACCGGTATTGCCGATGACGCTGTCATGATCTCCGAGCTGGGCGAGAGCTGTGCCGCTGGCACGAAGGAAGCTGTCGACGCTGCTTGGGCCGCCATCAAGGACGGCAGCCTGAAGGTGTTCGATACCTCCAAGTTTACCTGCAAGGCCGCCACGGACGGTTCCTATCAGGTCGACGGCGAGGGTCATGTGACCTCCGCATTCGCACTGGACACCAACGGCGACTTTGTCAACGATAACGGCGAGGCCATCGTGGACGGCGCTTTCGTGGAATCCACGCTGCGCTCCGCTCCCTATTTCTCCTTGCGTGTTGACGGCATCACTGAGCTGAACAACAACTAAGTTCATATGAATGGCAAAGGGGCTGCCCAATACGGCAGCCCCTTTTTCCCTAAAAACAACGCAGCCCCCCACACTCTGCGCCGGGGTCTTTTCCCTTTTCTTTTCCCTCCGCGTGTGCAATCAATAAAAGAGAGGAAGATTTGCTTGGAACATACCAATGCGATTGAGCTGAAAAGCATCACCAAACGGTTTGGCAAGGTGGTCGCCAATGACCATGTCTCACTGGAGATCAAGCGCGGTGAAATTTTGTCTCTGCTGGGTGAAAACGGCAGCGGCAAAACCACGCTCATGAATATGCTTGCCGGCATTTATTTCCCTGATGAAGGCGAAATTCTGGTGGACGGAAAACCGGTCACCATTGCCTCGCCAAAAGATGCGTTTATCTGCGGCATCGGCATGATCCACCAACATTTTAAGCTGGTGGACGTGTTCACTGCTGCGGAAAACATTGTCCTCGGGCTGGAATCCGAGGGAAAGCTGGACTTGAAAGCGGCCTCCGCAAAAATTTCGGAGATTTGCGAAAAGTACGGATTTTCCATTGATCTTACCAAAAAAGTATACGATATGTCCGTTTCGGAAAAGCAAACAGTGGAGATCGTCAAGGTTCTCTACCGTGGCGCGGACATTTTGATTCTCGATGAACCAACAGCCGTTTTAACCCCTCAGGAAACCGATCGCCTCTTTGCCGTCATGCGGAATATGAAGGCCGATAACAAGGCCCTTGTCATCATCACGCATAAGCTCCACGAGGTCATGGACGTCTCCGACCGGGTCGCCGTTTTGCGTAAGGGGCAGTACATCGGAGACGTAGCCACGTCAGAAACCTCCCCGCAAAAGCTGACCGATATGATGGTCGGCCACGCCGTCACACTGAATATCAACCGTCCCGAACCCGAAAATCCCACCCCCCGCCTGCAAGTCAAAAACCTCACGGTGGTTGACGCCATGGGGGTCAAGCGGCTGGACGATGTGAGCTTCACCGCCATGGGCGGCGAGATTCTGGGCATTGCCGGTATCGCGGGAAGCGGTCAAAAAGAGCTGCTGGAATCCATTGCCGGCTTGCAGCCCATGTCCCCCGGCGCCTCCATCCGCTATTGTCCTCTGGATCAGGACTGCCCGGACGGCGGCTCTGAGCTGGTAGGGAAAACGCCTTTACAGATCAAGCGCGCCGGTGTTTCTCTGGCTTTTGTCCCGGAGGATCGGCTGGGAATGGGTCTGGTTGGTACCATGGGCATGACGGGCAATATGCTGTTGCGAAGCTATCGCAAAGGCCTTGGCGTATTCACGGATCGCAAGGCCCCGAAAAAGCTGGCGGAGGAGGTCATGTCTGAGCTAGACGTGGTCACGCCAAGCGTCACCTTCCCGGTTCGGCGGCTTTCCGGCGGAAATGTACAAAAGGTGCTGGTGGGCCGTGAAATCGCACAGGAGCCCTCCGTTCTCATGACGGCTTACGCCGTTCGCGGACTGGATATCAACACGTCCTACACCATTTATAATCTCCTAACCGAGCAGAAAATGAAAGGCGTCGCCGTGATCTACGTAGGCGAGGATCTGGACGTTTTGCTGGAGCTGTGCGACCGGATCATGGTGCTGTGCGGCGGGCAGGTCAGCGGCATTGTGGACGGTCGTTCCACCACCAAAGAAGAGGTCGGCCTGTTGATGACCCGGTTCAAAAAGGAGGCTGCGAACGTATGAATACAGTCAAAACTCACCGGGACCCCCTGCTTCGCATCGCCAAGCGCGACGGGATCTCCCGCTCGCGTGCATATACGATCCGAATCACGGCTGTGCTGTTGTCCCTTGTAGTTAGCGGTATTTTCATTTTTGCTGTCACAAAGCTCAACCCCATCGAGGTCTATAAAGCCATTTTCAACGGCGCCTTTGGTTCCGAACGGCGCTCATGGGTCACCATTCGGGACTCCATGATGCTGCTTTG
>CAZKMN010000059.1:5944-9070 GCA_964553905.1 uncultured Oscillibacter sp. | reverse complement strand
AGCGAGAACCCCGGCCAAAGCCGCCACCGCCAGCGCAATCAGCGCATCCCATCCGGTGGGCCGGAGCTCAGGACACGGTTTCATAGGCATAGCCGCTCTCCTTTTGTGGGGCAAAGGTGTCGGAGAGGCCCTCTGTCACCACGACCCGTCCATCCTCCGTCACCAAAACCAAGTCAAAGGAATACCCGCTGGTGCGCCAGAAATCCAGCGCCTTTTCCTCCCCCATGACAAATAGCGCGGTGGAGAGCGCGTCGCACATGGCCCCGTGGTGCTCCCCCTCCCCGGCGATGACCGTGACAGAGGTCAGGCCGCTTTGGGCCGGATAGCCGGTAGATGGATTCAAAATATGGTGGTAGGTCGTCCCGCCGTCCTCAAAATAGCGCTGATAGCCGCCGGAGGTGATGGCATACGCGTCCTGCAAGTCCAAAATGCCCACCAGCGCGTCCGGGTCCTCCGCCTTGGTGGGGTCTTGAATGCCCACGCGCCACGCCGTCCCGTCCGGCTTTGAGCCGCGCACATACACGTTTCCCCCCAGCGACACCATTCCAAAGGGCACGTCATGCTTTGTAAAGAGCTCCGCCATCACATCGGACAAATACCCCTTGGCGATGCCGCCCAGATCGATTTTTGTTCCGGCAGCGTGAGACGCCTGTTCTCCCTCTACGCGAATGCACTCCGGCCCCACATGGCTCAAAAGCTCCGTGATCTCCTCCTGCGAGGGAACGCGGAAGGTATCCTCCGTAAAGCCCCACGCAGAGGACACCGGCGCCAGCGTGCAATCAAACGCGCCGTCTGTGCGAAGGCTCCACTGCTGCGCCAGCTCAATGAGCGCCAACGCCTCGGCGTCCAGAGTCACCGGCGTATCTGCCGGAGCGGCATTCAGCTTGGAAACCTCGCTCTCCTCCCGCGTGCGGGAGAGCAGCTCCTCCAGCCGGTAAATTTCCTCCTCCGCATCCAATACGGTTTTGGTGCAATCTGCGCCGTAGGCCGTGACGATCATGACCGTGTCCATGGCAAACACCTGCACGCTCTCGTGGGCCTGCTCTACGGGCATGGGCCCGCAAGCGGTACAGCCAAGCGCGACCAGCAGCGCCGCCAGTTGTGCAACAAAACGTTTCATCTGTAAATTCCTCATTATTTTGCGATTTTTTGTGATACTAAAGTATACCACGCAGCCGACCGCATCACAAGTCAAAACCCAAGAAAGCCCGACTAACTCTTGCAAAAAGAAATCAAGTCTGCTATACTGGCATGGTTATAGGCGAAGAAAGGTTCGCCGGTGAATTTTAAACAAAACCTCGGAGGGTATCATCATATGGCAAAAAATCCGAACAGCAGGCCCAAGCCCGTCAAGCGCGACGAGCCCATGACCGGCGCTATGAAGTTTTTTCTGGGCGGTTTGGCAGCGGAGCTCTATTTGCTCATCATCCGCCGTTTTTATCTGAACGGAACCGCCGTGCAGATGATCGCATGGTATGATTATTTGCTCTATTTCGCCATTGCGGGTCTGGTTGTTCTCGCCGTTGGCGCGGTCTGCACCGCCATGTGGTGGAAGCAGCCCCAAAAACGGGCCACCGGCTTTGGCATTCTGGCAATCGGCGCCTTTTTAGCCGGCGCTTCGTGGCTCATCCGCGTACAAAATGCCGCCGCACTGACGCTTTTGTGCATTTTGGTTCCCATGGTGATCCTTCTGGGGATTCTCTGGAACCTTTACGACCGGGAATGTGCTCTGGCTCTGACCACTCTGGGCTGCTCACTGGTGGTCCTTTGGATCTGCCGCCGCGGGCTTTCCAGCATGTATCTCGGCAACGTCGTGAAAATTGCCGCCGTTTTGTATCTCGTCGTACTGGGCGCGTTGGCTCTGCTGACCGGAAAGGCCAGCCGCAAGGGCGGCTTGCTGGGCAAGCTCCGGCTCCTCCCCGCCGACACCGACACGCTGTCCGTCTATCTCGCCTGCGGATTGTCCGCCGTGGCGGTGGCCGCCGCCCTCATCAGCTCCGCAGCCGCTTATTACGCCATGTGGGCTCTGGCTCTGGTGGCCTTTGCTCTGGCAGTTTACTACACGGTCAAGCAGCTTTGATTTGCGCTGAAAAAGCGCCCCGAAATTCGGGGCGCTTTTTTTATGTGCGGAACAAGGTTTTGTGCGGCGCGACAAACTCGCCGATCTCCAGATCCATGCCGATCTCAAAGGCGCGGTCCCATGGGAAGCGATAATTTTTCAGCGTCACGGTCCCCCAGCCCCGCTCCGTCCACGGTTCCAGGCTCGCGGGAAGATTGCTGCGCTCCAGATTTTTCAGCACTGGGGCGGTCTGCTCCGCCATGGCGCGGCTCAAATACTCCGTCAGTGCCTCGCGGTCAATGGCCGGATTCCAGAAGTTATCAGGGCTTCCCTTCAGCTCCCCGCGCACCATGCCAAGAAGCTCTTCCCGCACGACGTTTTTATAGCAAAAATCCTTTAAAATGCTGTCCGCCAGCGTGCGGGCAAAGGCCGTCTCCGTCTCCACCGTGGCCTGTTCGCTCTGCAAAAACGCATAGCGGGCAACGCCGTGGCTCAGGGCCGTTCCGGTGACGATGGCCATATCCAAAAAGCCCGCATAGCTCAAAAGCCGACCCAATTGGATTTTTTCCGTCAGCATCTGATGGAACGCCGTCCCGTATCGCCCGTTGCCCGCGTCGATCAAAATCACCGGGCGATGGGCTTTCTCCGCCTCCCGCAGCGCCTCTTGCAGCGCTTTGCAGATCTGCTTGGTCTTTGTCTCGTCTGCGGGCTGGGTCAGCACCAGCACCTGCAAGGAGGCGTTCTCCGTCGCCGTCAGATCAAAAAAGGCAAAATGCTCCTCCATGATCTGTCGCAGCGGCTGAAAATCATAGGCGCAGGCAGGCTGATCCTCCATGCCGCCGAAGTAGCGCACCGTCGCCTCCGCTCCGCTCCAGCCGATCTCCTCCAAATAGAGCTTTGCGATCGCTTTAAACGCCAGATCATCCACGCCGGAGAGCAGCGCGTCGCCCTCGCGCAATCCCTGCCGCAGCAGGGCAATCTCGTTTTTCTGGATGCACTCCTCCGCGGAGGAATCATCGATGCCAATGAGCACGTGGAATCCGTCCGAGGTCCCCACCAGCTCCAGC
>CAZKMN010000059.1:4448-5934 GCA_964553905.1 uncultured Oscillibacter sp. | reverse complement strand
AGCAGTTTTCGAGAGAGTTCCAGCTTTCGGCTGCGGGAGGCCAAGTAAGTCTCCACCTGCGCCCCCGTAAGGCCGAACGCCGCCGCGTCCAGCTCCTTGCCGTCCGCTCCCAGCCGGGCCGCAGCCTCCACGCGCTCTACGCTCGACCCATCGTTGACGGCGGGTCTGGGCTCCATGCCATAGGCGCGCAGGGCGTTGTACTCCTCCAGTCCAAACCCCGCATAGCCCACAGTGGGCGCGAGACGCATCACGCTCTCCAGCAGCCACACCTGATTGTCCCCGTCCGCTGCCAAAAGCGCAATGAGCCGCTCTAGCAGTGCGTCGTCCCGCACCGTTTCGCCGTCGACACTGGCCGTGAGGTGGCCCGAGACATGGCGGGAATTTACCAGACCGCCGGAGAGCATCTGATCCAGCGAGAGGATGTAGCGGTCGCAGCCCTGCTCCTCCTGCTGCGCCACCCAGTCGTAGAGCTTTCCCAAATCGCCGTACGGGGTTCCGTTGTCGTTGCGGGGCTGGGCGTCCAGACGCGTGCGGTACCAGTCAGCAGACGGCAGCTCCAGCGCATAACCCAGCGACTGCGCCAGATACTCCACCCGTTCCACATTGTCCGGTCGGTCGTCCAGCGGCACATATGCCACGTTGTCCCCGGCTGTTTCGGCGAAAGCCAGCTTCTCCGCCTGCTGCGTCTGCACGCCGCATCCCACCAGCAGCAAGCAGCTCAAAGCAGCGGCTAACAGGCGCTGATTCCTCTTCATCCGTCCTCCTTTTTATGAAAACAGCCTGCATGTCCCCATGCAGGCCCCGGTTGCAGCAATCGCCTTCCCCGTCTCCGCCGTTTTGCAGCGGAGGCGGGGAAGTCTATCATGAATTAGATCCCGAATGCGCCCAGATTAAAGCCGCCGGTGATTCCCTCCATGCCCTTGTCCATGGCCTCGCCGGCCTGACGAAGCGCCTCGTTGACGGCGGAAACCACCAGATCCTGAAGCATCTCCACATCCTCCGGGTCCACAGCCTCCGGCTTGATGGTCACGGACTGGACTTCCTTCTTGCCGTTGACCGTGGCCTCGACCACACCGCCGCCGACGCTGGCAGTAAAGCTCTGCGCCTCAACTGCCTCCTGTGCCGCAGTCATCTGGTCCTGCATCTCCTGAATTTTCTGTTGCATCTCCGCCTGACGCTGTGCGCCGGTGGGTTTCATACTGCCGTTGCTAAAGCCGCGGCGTGCACTGTATCCCATGGTCCATTTCTCCTTCTATTTGATCTGAATATTCTCAAACTGACCGCTGAATTTCAGCAGGTTTTGCAAATTTTCTCCGGGCGACGCCTGTGGCGGCTGACCCACCCGAAACACCAGACGCACCGGCGTATCCGCGGCGGCTGCCGCCTCTTCTCCCAATACGCCTCGCACCCGGTCGTTGTCCAGTCGCCCCACCGTGATGTCATCCGGGGCGTAAATCGTCAGGCAATCGCCCTCCAACGCGCCGGT
>CAZKMN010000059.1:0-4438 GCA_964553905.1 uncultured Oscillibacter sp. | reverse complement strand
CATGTCCAAAAAGGCCCGGTACATGGGCGGCAGACGGCCCTTGCAGCCCTCCGACAGCGCCCGCCACCACGCGCCGCCTGACACTGTGGCGGCGTTTCCAGCGGGCTCCGGCGGGGTAGACGCTTCCCCGTCAAGGATGTGCTCTCCCGGTTCTTCGGGAAGCGGCGGCTCCTCAGGAAGCGGCGGTTCTTCGGGAAGCGGTGGTTTCTCAGGCAAGGAAGATTGCCCAGAGCCTGACGGATTTTCGCTTGGTTTCGGCGTCTCCGCCCATGGCGGCATGTCCGCAGGCATTGGGGGCTTTGGCGCAGGGGGGACTTTCGCCGCAGCGTCCCGCTTGGGCGTGACGGCGCTCTTCGTAGCGGCACGCAAAACCGCGCCCCGCTCCGCGCTCTCCTCCAAGCGCTGAATGCGCGCCTCCAGCGCCGTGAGATCTCCGCACAGCGATTCGTCGCAAAGCCGCAACAGGCAAAGCTCCGCATCGGTGCGGCGGTTGGAGCTGGAATAGAGCTCCGCCGTGGCTTTTTGCAGCGCGGAAGCCAGATATAAAAGACGGCTGGCTGAAAGCTCCTTGCCCAGCCGGTCCAGCGTGGCGGAATCAAAGCCGCCGGAGAGCAGCGCCGTGCCGCCCTCGGGTGCGGTCCGCCGCAGCAGCAGATCCCGCGTCAGGGTGGAAAGCTCGGAGAGCACCGCTCCCACGTCCTTACCCCCGGCGTAGAGCTGGCCCAAAAGCAGCAGCGCCGCCTGCGCGTCCCGCTGAGTGACATACTCCATCAGTTGCGCGGTCTGCAAATTTCCCGCAAGACCCAACACGTCCAGAACCGCGGCGCTGTCGATGGTCCCGCCGGACGCGGCGCACTGGTCCAGCAGCGAAAGTCCGTCCCGCAGCGCGCCGTCCGCCAGACGGCCCAGCAGCTCTGCGCCATCCGCCGCGAGAGCGATGCCCTCCTGTCCGGCCACATAGGTCAGCCGGGCGGAGATATCCGCCGGGGTAATGCGTTTAAAGGAAAACCGCTGGCACCGGGAGAGGATGGTGGCGGGCACCTTATGCAGCTCCGTAGTGGCCAGGATGAACATCAGATGGGCCGGCGGCTCCTCCAAAATTTTCAAAAGGGCGTTGAATGCCGGTGTGGAGAGCATGTGGACTTCGTCCACGATATACACGCGCTTTTTCACATTGGCTGGAGAATAGATCGCCTCGTCCCGGAGAGCGCGGACCTGATCCACGCCGTTGTTGGAGGCGGCGTCCAGCTCCAGCACATCCAAAAAGCTGCCGTTCTCAATTCCCTGACAGCTCTCGCAGCAATTGCAGGGGTCGCCGTTCACCGGATGCTCGCAGTTGACGGCCTTGGCCAAAATTTTGGCGCAGGTGGTCTTGCCGGTTCCCCGGGTGCCGGTGAACAAATACGCGTGAGAGGTCCGGCCCTCGGCGACCTGCTTTTGCAGCGTCTCGGTAATATGGGCCTGTCCGATAACGTCCGAAAACGTCTTGGGCCGCCATTTTCGATAGAGGGCCTGATACATGAAAATCCTCCCAAACAGATAAGAAGTCCTCCGTATGCAGCTGCGGAACCGGCGCCCTCACGGCACATGGAACATCCCGCTTAATGCTGCTCGGTTCCCCGCCTGACATGGTTCGCAGGGTTACATTGCGCGAGACCGGCTCCGCAGCTGCACGCGGAGGACTTTTGATAGCCTATCCATTCTACTATATGCGCGCAGAATTCGCAACTGTAAATTTTGAAAAGTTTTTCGGGAAAAAGAAAAAATGTGGTTGACATTACTGTGGGTTCTAGCTATAATAATCAAGCAGTCTTTTTTTAGGGAGCTGTGATTTGCGGCTGTGCTGGAACTGGTAGACAGGCCAGCTTGAGGTGCTGGTGTCCGAATCGACGTGTGGGTTCAAATCCCGTCAGCCGCACCAGTCGTTCCCTAAAGAGGTGCGTACGCAATACGCGCGAGTGGTGGAATTGGTAGACTCGCTGGCTTCAGGTGCCAGTGCTCGCAAGGGCGTGCGGGTTCGACTCCCGCCTCGCGCACCATCCACTGGAGATATCCGTCTCCAGTGGATTCCCTTTGCATTGCGTTTGCGGACGGACCTCTGGATTGCATCAAATTACATAAAAATGCGCGCGAGTGGTGGAATTGGTAGACTCGCTGGCTTCAGGTGCCAGTGCTCGCAAGGGCGTGCGGGTTCGACTCCCGCCTCGCGCACCATGAAATCGTCAATCGAATGATTGGCGATTTTTTGTATTTGCCGGCAGATCGGGTGCATCCGCTTTTCGGGCGTCCTGCGCTTGCACATTTTGCCGCATTTCACGCAACGAACGCGCCAAGCGGCGCGTCTATTTGACCAGGAGGTGATGTTTCCTGTGGACACACAGATGATTGACCGCGCATTCAACGAGATCTATGACGCGACCTATTCCAAAACCGCGGCCTATTTAACCGCCCGATGCCGCCAACTTTCGGACGTGGAGGATTTGCTCCAAGAAACCTATCTTGCCGTCTATCGCATTCTGGCGGCGCAAGGCCATTCCGCTCTGGAAAACCCGGAGGCTTACGTCATTTCAGTGGCCAAGACAAAAACCATCGACTGGTATCGCAAGACAAAGGCCGACGACACCAATCTGGCCCCGGCGCCATTGGCAGAGGATGATTCCTGGCTGACCCAGTTGCCCGACCCCACCCCCACGCCGGAAGAAACTTATCAGGATTCTGAGACGATGGCGGAGCTCAAGCGGCTGTTGTCCACCCGGGAGGAACGGACTCGGCAGGCATTCTATTTGCACTACTGCTTCGGTTTTTCATTTCCTGAAATCGGAAATTTGCAAGGTCGAAGCGAGTCCACCGTTCGCAGCGGCGTGTTTCGCGCCGCTCAGGAAATCCGCGCCGTATTAGAAAGGAGAGTCGTATGAAAGAACTCGAACCGTCTCTGGCCTGGGCGCTCTATGAAAGTACCGTAGCCGACCGGGAGAACATTCGCAAATCCGTTTTGGACGCCGCCCATCAGGAGATGGGCACAGTGCCGACCGTTGCCGACCGCACGAAGAAGGCCCACCGCTCCCCGGCCCGCTTCGCCATGGGGACGCTGGCGGCCTGCGTGACGTTTTGCCTGTTTTTAAATGTCAGCGCACCCTTTGCCGCAGCCGTGAGCCATGTGCCCGTTTTATCCGCGGTGGCGCGACTGGTCACCTTCCGCCAATGGGATTTTGCAAACGAATCCGCCGATATCCACGGTGAGACGCCCGCGGTGCAGGACACCGGAAACGCGGAGCTGGAGACGTCCCTCAACGCGCTGATTGACGAAAAGGTATCTGCGCTGGACGAAAAGGCGAGGGCCGACGCCGCAGAATACCGGGAGAATTGGCTGGCCATGGGGAATCAGGAATCCGACTTTGTCCCCATTCAATACGCCTTTGATTATGAGACGTATTCCACCACCGGCGGAATTTTGAGCTTTGTGATCCGCCAGCAGGAAACCATTACCACCGACACAGTGGACACCTATACCACACTCTATTATTACAATCTGGACATTGCATCCGGCAGAGATCTCACATTGGCGGACCTGTTGGGCGCAAACTGGGCCTCCGTGGTGGCGGACGCGGTGGATACCGCCATCCGCGAAAGCGGCGATGAGCGCAGGATCTCCTTCTATCAGGAATTCTGGGTGGACAAGCAGGTCCCCGTGGACGAAAGTCAGCTCTTCTACGTGGCCGCCGACGGCTCTGTCACCGTGGTTTTTGATGAGGGCGTCATCGCTCCCT
The DNA here is from genome assembly GCA_964553905.1 of uncultured Oscillibacter sp. Taxonomy (GTDB): domain Bacteria; phylum Bacillota; class Clostridia; order Oscillospirales; family Oscillospiraceae; genus Oscillibacter. Next base: position 671 of record CAZKMN010000059.1, on the reverse strand, counting down.
ACGAGGACGGCCCCCAGTCCTTTGTGGTCCGGCACGTGTCTTAAACATCCGAGGTTTTCGGACCCGCTACGCCAAGTCAAAACCTCCGGCTAAGCCGGAGGTTTTGACTTGCAGCGTCAGAGGTGCTCCCCCGCTATGCCGGTGGAACAGATCGTAAAATACAAAAGGCTAAGATTGCGCTCCCCCGTTCTAGAAAAACAGTTTACTAAGCCGCCAAATCAGGCCGGGGCTTTGTTTCTCCCTCTACGAAGCGGGAAAGGGATGCATCCGGAAAGCCCCTCAAGGGACAGCCCGTGAAAGAACCGCCATCGGCAAATCTTTCGGGCCCCTTGAGGGGCTTATCTCTATCATGTCGTGATGACCGGAGCCTTTTCCTTGATTGGTCGAGCCGTGGCATTGGGATCGCAGCCGTTGGGCCCGAAAAAATTCACCCGCTTGTCCGAAAGGCGCAGCACGACCTCCCGGGAGCGGAAGCACTCGCCGTCCAGACAGGAGACGATCTCTTGGTCGCTGCGGATTCGGACCACCTTTGCGGTGACCACCCGCACAAGCTCCGGCGGAAGCGTGTCATATTTTCCGGCAGAATAGGCTGGAAACAGGCGGGCAAAGGTGGCGCGACCGACCTTTTTGATGAGGATGGTGTGGAGCACGCCATCGTCCATCCGGGCCTC
>CAZKMN010000058.1:6428-9187 GCA_964553905.1 uncultured Oscillibacter sp. | reverse complement strand
ACTAAAAAATGAAAGTAGACACCTTTTGGGGTGTCTACTTTCATTTTACAGGTTCGTCCGCGTTACTCGCGGACGCTCTTTTTATGGGCTTGGACAATGCGCGGTTATTTTTCGGGGGAATCCTCTTGCACCGGTGCATCCGGCTGGGGCGCTTCCCCCGGGACCGCCTGATCGGAGGGGGCTGCGGCAATATCGCCGGACGCCTCATCGGAGGGTGTTGCAGTTGTATCTCCAGCCTCTTGATCGGCCGGGGCTTCCGGAGACTCGATCTTCTGGGAGATCATATGCACCTTTTTGGCAGGCGCTTCAATCTCCGGCGAACGGGTGGAGGAATAGGCATCCTCCACCAGAGCGGGGTCCCGACCCTCGATGATGGCCACCATTTCCGCGCCGGTGATCGTCTCTTTTTCCAGCAGGTACGCCACGACCTTGTCCATGTCGTCGCGGTTTTCTTTCAAAATCTGCACGGCCTGCCGATAGCAGTCGTCCAGAATGACCTTCACGGCCTTGTCCATCCGCCCGGCGGTATCCTGCGCGCAGTCCATGCCGTAGCCGCCGTCCAGATACTGGTTGCGTCGGGAGGCCAGCGCCATCATGCCGAATTCGTCGCTCATGCCGAACATGGCCACCATGTTGCGGGCAATGCTGGTGGCGTCCTGAATATCCTGAGATGCGCCGTTGGTCATGGTGTTCATGATGACTTCCTCGGCGGCGCGACCGCCCATGGATACGGCGATTTTTGCCAGAAGCTCGTCCCGGGTCCGCAGCTCGGTCTTGTCCTCCTCGGGCATCAAAAGGGTGTAACCCAAAGAGCCTTGCGTGTGGGGAACGATGGTGATTTTTTGCACCGGCTCGGTGTTTTTCTGCTTATAGGCCACCATGGCGTGTCCCACCTCATGGTAGGCCACCAGCTTTTTCTCAAATTCCGTCAGCACGCTGCCTTTTTTCTCCGTGCCGGCGATTACCAGTTCAAAAGCAGCCAGCAAATCCTCCTGCGTGACCAGTCTGCGACCCTTGCGGACGGCCCGGAGAGCGGCCTCGTTGACCAGATTCGCCAGATCTGCGCCCACGCAGCCGGCGGTGGCCAGCGCCGCTTTTTTCAGATTCACGTCCTCGGCCAGCCGGATGTTGCGGGTGTGGACCTCCAGCGTGGCGATTCGTCCGGCCAGATTGGGCCGGTCGATGGTGATGCGGCGGTCAAACCGGCCCGGCCGCAAAAGGGCCTGATCCAAAACCTCCGGACGGTTGGTGGCGGCCAGCAAAATGACGCCCTTGGTGGGGTCAAAGCCATCCATTTCCGCCAGAAGCTGATTGAGCGTCTGCTCCCGCTCGTCGTTGCCGCCCATGCGGTTGTCGCGGGATTTGCCGATGGTGTCGATCTCATCAATGAAGACGATGCAGGGCGCTACCTTGGCGGCTTCCTTAAAGAGGTCCCGCACGCGGCTTGCGCCCACGCCCACAAACATCTCCACAAAGTCGGAGCCGGAGATGGAGAAAAACGGCACGCTGGCCTCGCCTGCAACGGCCTTAGCCAGCAGGGTTTTACCGGTGCCCGGAGGGCCCACCAGCAGCGCGCCCTTGGGCAGCTTGGCGCCGATCTCCGTATATTTTCCGGGGTTGTGGAGAAAGTCGATGATCTCGGTCAGGGACTCCTTGGCCTCGTCCTGTCCGGCCACATCCTTGAAAGTGACGCCGGTGGATTTCTCCATGTAGACCTTGGCGTTGGCCTTGCCCACGCCGCCCATGCCGCCCATACCGCCCATGCCGCCTTTTTTGCTGATCCAGCGCATGGCCAGAGAGAACATGAGCATGATGATGAGGAAGGGCACCACGTAGTTGATCAGCGCCAGCAGCAGGGGGCTCATCTGCGGCTCATAGGGCTGGTTGTAGTCGGTGACGCCGTTTTCCTCAAAGAAGGGGATCAGCGCGTCCTTGGACTGGAGCTGTACCGTGAAAAAGGCCAGATTGACGGTGTGCTTTTTTCCGTCCTCATCGGAGAAGGTGTAGACCTCCTGCCCGTCCTTATCCGTGCTTTTGACGTATTCCACGCCGTCGGCGTCGGTGTAGACATAGCCGTCCTTGGGGGTGATGTGCAAAATGGTTTCCGCGGTGTCAAACTGCACCGCCGTCACCTGCGCGTCCTGCGTCATGTGGACAAACTCGCTGTATTCAATCTCCACAGAGGAGGCCTGTCGGCTGGCGCTGGAAAAGTAGGAGCTGGCGTAGCTGATGACAATGGTCAAAAGCAGCGCCCAGCAGACCAGAGAGACAATGCCTCTCCAGTTTCCGCTGTTTTTGCCGCCTCCGGAATTGTTCTTGTTGTCGTTTTGATTCATCTTGGAACTCCTTTCAACGGGGGAGAGCGACCTGAAACTAAAAAAGGTCGGAACTTACAAAATTATTTGAAAGTATACCACACAAGCAGGCGGCCTACAAGGATTAGGGTCACCTTTTTGATGAAATTTCTGTGAATTCCACTTTATTGTGTCCGCCTTCTATGATATACTACAAAACAAGTGCGAAAAACTTTTTGCTAAGGGAGACGCTATGGACGAACAGAAAAAAGATGCCCTCACCGCAGAGGCCGACGGCATCATCGAAGGGCGCAACGCCGTCATTGAGGCTCTGCGCGCAAAAGAGACGATTGATAAGATTTATATTCAAAAGGGCGAGACGGATAAAACTCTGGGCCACATTGCCTCCAAGGCCCGCGCCGCAGGCGTTGTGGTGGTGGAGGCCGACCGGCGCAAGCTGGACGG
>CAZKMN010000058.1:0-6418 GCA_964553905.1 uncultured Oscillibacter sp. | reverse complement strand
CCACGCCCATCAGGGCGTGATTGCGCTTTGCGCCGTGCGGGAATATGTGAGTGTGGAGAGCATTTTGCAAGCCGCCGCCGACAAGGGAGAAGCGCCGCTCATCGTGGTGTGCGACGAGATTTCCGATCCCCACAATCTGGGCGCCATCATCCGCACGGCTGTCTGTGCCGGGGCCCACGGCGTGGTGATCCCCAAGCGGCGCAGCGCGGGGCTGACCGCCGTGGTGGCAAAGACCTCCGCCGGCGCGGTGGCCTATATGCCCGTGGCCCGGGTGCCCAATATCCCGGCGCTGCTGAAGGATTTGAAAAAGCAGGGCGTGTGGGTGTTCGGCACGGCTGCCGGCGGGACCACATCGCTCTATAAGGCCGATTTGAAAGGCCCTGCTGCCATTGTCATCGGCAGCGAGGGAGACGGCATGACCCGCCTGACGGGGGAGACGTGCGATTTTCTTGTCAGCATTCCCATGCGGGGAACGCTGGATTCCCTGAATGCGTCCGCAGCGGCGGCTATTTTGCTTTACGAGGCGGTGCGCCAGCGGTTGCAGGCGTAAGCGGAGGAAGAAAGAACAACGAGGGACGAACCATATGGCTTCCAAGGATGAGCAGACAACTCCATATGATTTTTTGAACGACGGTGTTCCGCCGGAGGGCGACTATTCTCTTGAGGAAATTCTAGCGGAATATGGAGCCGGAAGAGAGCAACAGATCCTGCGGGATGTGGAGGCGTGCTCCGCTGCGGAAGAAGAGGCGGAGATTGAGCAGCCCCCCAAAGCGCCTGCTGCGCCCAAAACATCCAAAGCGCCCAAAGCGCCTGCTGCGCCCAAAGCGCCTGCTGCGCCCAAAGCGCCCAAAGCGCCCAAAGAGGCCGATGGGGAGCTTCCGCTGACACAAGAGCCTCGTACCGGCTCCGGTCGGATGGCGCGGGAGGACGGGGAGGATCAGGCGGAGGAATCGGAGAAGCTGCGCCAACAGGTCCGGGACCGGCTGCTGGCGCAGGCGGTGGATCTGGAGACGATGGAAAAGGACCTGCCCCGGGCTCCCCGCCCCATCTCCATGGAGGAGGTGGTCACCCGCACCGTGGATGCGGTGATGGATGAGCGCGAGATGCTGGTTCCGCCAAAGAGGGGGCTGTTCTCCCGGCGAAAGCTTCAGGACACGGAGGAGCTCTACGCCCCGCCGACCCCTGAGGAGGACCCGCCTGCCGACGAGCCGGAGCCCATCGGACCGGAAATGGACTTTCAGGACGCGGCGGAGGACTATCGCCGGGCCTATCGCCGCCAAAGCGGGTCGCTGCCCACGGCCTTTTTGCTGGCGCTGCTGCCGGTAGCTGCCATGGTGGCGGAGACTTACGGCGGCGTGACGATCCCCTTTTGGACCGGGGAAATGCAAAATCAGGCGATGATCCTGCTGGCCTGCCTGACGCTCACCGCGCTGGTGTGCCGTCAGGTCTTTGTAAAGGCGGCGTCGCTGCTGGCGCATAAGCGCTGCGGGAGCGAGTGCCTGATCGCGCTTTCTGCCGTGGCGTCTGCGGCGGACTGCGTTTCCGTGCTGCTTTTGCCCACCCGCACGGCAACGGCGCCCTACGCCGCCGCAAGCTGCATGGCGCTGGCGTTTGCCCTCTGGGGCGTCAGCCGGGAAAACCGGGGCTTTTGCGACACGTTTCGCGCAGCGGCTGTGGACGATGATCCGCCCTATCTCGTCACGGAGACGGAGAAGAGCGCCTGCAAGCAGCGGGGCTCTGTGCCGGGCTTTTACACAGCGGCAACGGCGGATTCGCTGCCTCTTTTGTGGCAGACGGCGCTGCTGCCGGTGGTGGCTGTGGGTTCGCTGGTGTTTGCCGGGCTCAGCTCGCTGGGGCAGGGACGAGACGGAGATTTTCTTTTGAACTGGTCCGCGATTCTGGCCTCCGGCGCCACCTGCGCGCTGCCCCTGAGCTGGGGCCTTTCCTGGTCCCGGCTGGCAAAGCATCTGCAAAAGGCGGGCTGCGCCGTGGCCGGATGGTCCGGCGCGGAAAAGATCTCCCGAAAAAAAAGCATGATTCTGACGGATTGCGATCTCTTCCCGCCGGGGACGATTCAGCTCAACGGCGTGAAGGTGTTCGGGGAGGAACTGCCCAAGGCGGCCTCCTATGCCGCCGCTTTGGCCGGCGCGGCCGGGTGCGGCCTTGCCCGGATGTTTGACGGGCTTGTCCGCAGCGAGGGCGGGGAAACGGTCTGCGCGGATTCCTTCAGCTTTTATGAGGAGGGCGGTTATTCTGCCACGATCCGGGGAGAATCCGTGCTGCTGGGCACCGCTTCGTTCATGCGGAAAATGGAGGTGCGATTGCCCGCGGGCATCAACCTGAAAACCGGCGTGTTTCTCTCGGTGGACCGCCAGCTCACCGCAGTATTTGCAGTGAAATACAATGCCGCGGAAAACGTGGATTTTGCGCTGCATATGATGCGCCGCAGCCGCATTACCCCGATTTTGGCCTCTCGGGACCCCAACATCACGCCTGCGCTGCTCAAGCGCAAGTTCCGCAAGGGCGTCAAGGTGGATTACCCCAGCCTCAGCGCCCGGGTGGCGCTGAGCGAGGCGGAGCTGGACCGGGGGCTGCCCCGGGCGCTGCTGTTTCGGGAGGGGCTGCTGCCCTATGCCGAGACGGTGGTGGGCAGTCGCCGGATGTGTCGGGCGGTCCGCCGCTGCACGGGACTGTCCCTCTTTGGCAGCGCGGCGGGAACGCTGCTGGCGTTTTATCTGACGTTTTTGGGAGCGTATACGCTCCTGACGCCGCTGGCTTTGCTGGCGTTTTTACTGCTGTGGACGATCCCGGTGCTGCTCATGAGCGACTGGGTGGGTCGGTATTGAGGATAAGTTTTAGTCAAACGCCATATTTCATGTGTCAAGGAGAGCCGCTTTCCAGCGGCTCTCCTTTTTTGCCGAGGTGTCAAATTTTCCGGTCTAAATTTTTCTCTCTTGCCAAAAATGTATATATTGCCAAAATTTTTGTTGTATTACCCCCATAAACGTTGTATACTTTCTACATTGGACCATGCGGGACAACCCGTTTGGACCGGACGCGGGCCGGAACACCTCCCGAGCCGCGGCCAGCATATCATAAGGAGTGGAAAGAACTATGAGCTATTCTGTACAAAACATTCGCAATGTCTGTCTGCTGGGGCACAGCGGAAACGGAAAAACCGCTCTGGCGGAGAGTCTACTTTATATGACCGGTGTGCTTGACCGTATGGGCCGGATCGCAGACGGCAACACAGTTTGCGACTATGATCCCGAAGAGATCAAGCGCGAGATCTCCCTTTCGACCTCCGTGGCGCCGCTGGAGTACAAGGGCTGCCGGATCAATGTGCTGGATACGCCGGGCGCGTTTGACTTTGCCGGCGAGGTGATGGAGGCACTTCGGGCTGCCGACGCCGCCGTGATCGTCTGTTCCGCAAAGGACGGCGTGTCTGTGGGTCTGGAAAAGGCTTGGAAGTATTGCGAGCAGCGCAACATGCCTCGGTTCCTCTATATCTCTAAGACCGATGAAGAAAACAGCGATTATAACGCCACGTTTGAGGCTCTGCGCGAGCGCTTTGGCAAGAAGATTGCTCCGCTGGTGGTGCCGATCTGGGATGACGACAAGAGAGTCACCGGCCTGATCGACGTCCTCAATAAGCGCGCATATGAAATGCACGATTTGAAGCGCGTGGAAATTGAAGTCCCCGCCGATAAGGAATCCGTCATTGCCGAGTTTAACGACGCATTGAAGGAATCCGTGGCAGAGACCTCCGAAGAGCTGATGGAGAAGTTTTTCAGCGGTGAGGATTTCACCTATGCTGAAATGATTCAGGGTTTGCGTCAGGGCGTCCGGGATCTCAGCCTGTTCCCTGTGCTGTGCGGCTCCGCTGTCAACTGCATGGGCTCTCTCATGCTGATGGACAACATCGTGGATCTGCTGCCAAACCCCATGGAGGGCAACTACCACAAGGCGACCCGTCAGGACGGCGAGACGGAGGAATTTGTCGTCTCTCCCGGCGGCGTGCCCACCGCGTTTGTCTTTAAGACCGTTTCCGATCAATACGGAAAATATTCCTTTATTAAGGTCCTGTCCGGCACCATTACGCCGGATCTCCCCATGGTGAATGCCCGCACCGGCAATCCTGAAAAGATGGGCCACCTCTTTGTCATGCGCGGCAAGAAGGCCACCGAGGTCAAGGAGCTGACCTGCGGCGACATCGGCGCTGTGGCGAAGATGGACAAGGTCAAAACCGGCGATACCCTCTGCGACGCCCGCAAGGTCGTTTCGCTGAAGGGCATTCCCTTTGCCGAGCCGTGCTATTCCGTGGCCATTGTCCCTAAGACCCGCGGACAGGAGGACAAGATCGCCCAGGGTCTGAGCCGCATGAACGAGGAAGACCCCACCTTTACCGTGACCAACAACAGCGAGACCCATCAAATGGTTCTCGCCTGCGCTGGCGATATGCAGGCGGACGTGCTGGTGAGTAAGCTGAAAAGCCGCTTCAATGTGGAAGCGGAGCTGAAGCCCACCCGCGTTCCGTACCGGGAAAAAATCCGCAAGACCGTGCAAAAACAGGGGCGGCATAAGAAGCAGACCGGCGGCAGCGGCCAGTTCGGCGATGTGTGGATTCGCTTTGAGCCCAACGAGGAGAGCGAGGAATTCGTCTTTGCCGAGGAAGTGTTCGGCGGCTCCGTGCCCCGTAACTTCTTCCCTGCGGTCGAAAAGGGCTTGCGGGAGGCCTGCGTCCACGGCCCGCTGGCCGGATACCCCGTGGTGTATTTGAAGGCCGTGCTGTATGATGGGTCCTATCACCCCGTTGACTCCTCCGAAATCGCGTTCAAGACTGCCGCACAGTTGGCTTATAAGGCCGCTTTGCCGGAGGCCAGCCCTGTGCTGCTGGAGCCTGTGGGCGAGCTGAAGGTCACGGTGCCCGACAGCTTTATGGGTGACGTCATGGGCGATCTGAACAAGCGCCGGGGCCGCGTCATGGGAATGGACCCCACCGAGGATGGCTTGCAGGTCATTTCTGCCGAGGTTCCCATGGCTGAAATGGGCGGGTATGCGATCGATCTTCGCTCCATGACCCAGAGCCGTGGCAGCTTCACTTTCCATTTTGTCCGCTATGAGGACTGCCCTGCTGCCGCGCAGGAAAAGGCGATTGCGGAGGCCAAGGCCCTCGCTGAGCAGGCATAAAACTGTATCCCTACAAAACCGCCCCGAAAGCGAATTCTTTCGGGGCGGTTTTCTAAAAAAACAGTTGGAAAGAGAAAATAAGAAAAATTTCTAAAAAGTTGCTAATGCAACTATCAAACATTAGAATATCCTGTTATACTCAAGTCATCTCAAGGGAACAAAAAAATCAAACGATTTGAAAAAATCTAAGGAGGATATGATTATGAAAAAGTGGGTTTGCTCTGTGTGCGGCTATGTGTTTGAAGGGGAGAATCCCCCCGAAAAGTGCCCCCAGTGCGGCGTCCCTGCTTCCAAGTTTACCGAGCAGAAGGGCGAGATGACCTGGGCTGCCGAGCACGTTGTGGGCGTGGCTGAGGGTGCTCCTCAGGAGATCATCGATGGTCTGCGTGCCAACTTCTCCGGCGAGTGCACGGAAGTGGGTATGTATCTGGCTATGAGCCGTGTGGCCTATCGCGAGGGTTATCCCGAAATCGGCGATTACTGGTACAAGGCCGGTATCGAGGAAGCCGAGCACGCCGCCAAGTTTGCGGAGTTGCTGGGTGAGGTCGTGACCGATTCCACCAAGAAGAATCTGGAAATGCGCGTGGAGGCCGAAAACGGCGCCACTGCCGGCAAGACCGAGCTGGCGAAGCTGGCCAAGAAGTACAATCTGGATGCCATCCATGACACCGTGCACGAGATGGCCAAGGACGAAGCCCGTCACGGCCGCGGCATGCAGGGCCTGCTGGACCGTTACTTCAAATAAGCAAAACGGTCTTTCCAACTGAAAACGAACGGCGTACCGGGCCGGGGCATTGCCTCGGCCCGGTCGCTGTTGCGTTTATGCGCCGCGGCAGGCAAAAAAGCGGCCCTGTTTGTCGCAGGCGGCGTAAAAGACCTCGTGCCGCTGGCCGATGCCGGCCTTGTGCAGCTGGGCCTGCAGCCAGCTTTCGTCGCGGCCGGCGGATTTGAGGTTGTCCGCCATCAGCCGCCCGTCCAAAATCAGGTCGTACCAGGCGCTGGCAGGGTCCGGGGCAAGGCCCAGGTCCTGCGGGGTGGCCGGGCGGCTGGTGCTTTTGGGCAAAAAGCTGATCTGGCCGTTTGTTTCAAGCATCGCGGCCTGCACCGCGTTGAGGTCGTGGTAGCCCGCGACGCGGGCCTGCGCCAGAAACTCGTTGAGGTCGATGGCCGCGCGCGCGAGCTCCTTTTTGCGGATGACGCCGTCTTTCATCAAAACGATCGTGCGGCC
>CAZKMN010000057.1:0-9322 GCA_964553905.1 uncultured Oscillibacter sp. | reverse complement strand
GTTGTCAGGTGGTCGGGGCCCGCTTTGCGGATCACTTGCTCTCCCAGCTGAGCTACGCCCCCAAGTTTTAGAGCCGCAAAATTTCCAGCGGCAAATGATATTATAACATAATTTCCCGCGTTGTAAAGGCTCATTTTCAAAAAAGCTAAAATAGGGGGAAAAAACAAACAGGACCGATCAAAAGGGGACTGCGTCATCCCTGCGGTGCGGAAAAATGACGACGCCGGGGAGCCGATGGCGCGGCGCCAACAGCACGTGCGCTTATGGCGGGCCAACAGGCTGTTTGCAGAGAGCAAGACGCCAGAGGAGGCGGCTCAAGAGCTGCGCTGACGCAGAATCGTCCCATCTGTGAACAGCTAAAGCGGAGGAAAAACGGTCGCTGTGGAGTGAGCTCCACAGCGACCAAGGCGCTTGCTCTGCCTCACAAATGTCTTATCATTTGTGCTATAAGGACCGTCTGTTACTGGGTGGGTGAACGGCGCTGGCGATGCCATGAGTGGAATTTCCGTTTTCCACAAGGGGGGATTTTTGCGCGGTCCACACACAGCGGGGCGATACAATCAACCGGTGGCGGAACGGGTTACGCTCTATTTTCCATGGGCGTGTAAGAACGATGTTCCTCCACGCATTCGTACCGGGGACGAATCAGCTTGCCGCCGGCGGAGAGCTCTTCCATTCGGTGGGCGCTCCAACCAGAGATACGTGCAACGGCAAACAGGGGCGTGTATAATTCCATAGGAAGCCCCAGCATTTCATAGACAAAGCCACTGTAAAAATCAATATTTGTGGACAACACGGCCTTGTGCTGCCGCTCCATCAACAGAGCTTTCCCGACTTTTTCCACACTGGCATACAGATCCAATTCCCGCTCACGGCCCTTTTCAGCGGCCAAATGATGGACATATGTGCGGAACACCTCGCAGCGGGGATCGGTTTTTGTATAAACGGCATGGCCCAACCCGTAAATGAGCCCGCTTCCGTCAAAAGCTTCCCGATTCAGCATTTTGGTAAGATATTGCGCCACGCAATCCTCGTCGTTCCAGTCCTTCACATGCGTTTTGATATCTGCCATCATCGCCATTACCTTATTATTGGCGCCGCCGTGGCGAGGACCCTTCAAAGACGCCATTGCCGCAGAAATTGCGGAGTAGGTGTCTGTGCCGGAAGAGGTCACCACGTGATTGGTAAAGGTGGAGTTGTTTCCGCCGCCGTGGTCCGCGTGGAGAACCAGAGCCACATCCAGCGTCCGGGCTTCCAGATCTGTATAGCTGCGATCCTCCCGCAACATCCGCAAAAAGTTTTCTGCGGTAGAGAGCTCCGGCAGAGGTACGTGGATAAACAGGCTTTCCCCTCGACTGTATCGCCATGCCTGATAGGCGTAGATCGCCAAAACGGGCATATTGCTCAAAAGCTGCAAACACTGGCGCAAAACGTTTTCAAGACCGATGTCGTTAGGCTTATCATCATAGCAAAAAAGCGTTAAAATAGCGCGCTGCATGGTGTTCATCAGATCTTGAGGAGGGGCTTTCATAATGACGTCCCGGAAAAAATTTGTGGGCAGCGTGCGGTAGGAGGCCAGCTGTACGCAAAAATCCTTTAACTGTTCTTCCGTGGGCAGCTCGCCAAAAAGCAGCAGATACGCGGCCTCTTCAAAGGCAAAACGTGCCCGCTGAGCGGAGCCCTTGACGAGCTCGCGGCAGTCGATCCCGCGGTAATAGAGAATACCGTCTGTGGGAATAATGTGTTCATCTTCTGCGACCAGATAGGATTGAATTTCCGCAACGCGGGTCAAACCGGTCAAAACGCCGCGCCCGTCCTCGTTGCGAAGACCACGCTTGACGTTATATTCCCGATACAGCCTTGGATCAATGTAGTTTTTCTTTTCCCACTGCTCTTTCAGCGAAGAGATTGCAGGAGTGATCTCACAATAGGCGTTCTCTCGATTCTCTTTCCAGATCATAGGGGAGTGCTCCTTTCGGAAACGTCGGCGTTGACGCTCTTTTTGCAATACTAGCACGTATAACTTTCATTTTCAATGGGAAATTTGCTGAAAAACAAAAATATTTTTTTAAATTTTGCATGAACATGTACTACAACTTGCAATTATGCAAAAAGTATTTGGTAAAAATGGCGTCATCCCCATAGGAATGACGCCGTTTCGTAAGCCAAATCTGTGAATTTTCACAAAGAGCAGCGCTCAGAGCTGTCCCAGCGTTTCGCCGATGGGGTCTGTGATGACAAGATCGGCGGTGAGATCCTGATTGACAGGTGTTTTGTTGAGCAGGACCACGCGCCCGTTTCGGCAGGCGTGAATCAAACCTGCGGCGGGCCAGACATTCAGGGAAGTTCCACCGATGATGAGCAGATCGGCTTGGGCAAGGAAGGAGAGCGCCTGATCTAAAAGGCGTTGATCCAAAGCTTCCTCGTACAGCACCACATCGGGCTTGATGACTCCGCCGCAGGCGCAGTGGGGAATGCCCTCGCTTTCCATGATGGCGGCCAGACTGTAAAATTTTCCGCAGCTCTGACAGTAATTGCGGTGAACACTGCCGTGAAGCTCCAAAACCGTGCGGCTTCCGGCTGCCTGATGAAGGCCGTCAATATTTTGGGTGATGACGGCTTTCAGCTTGCCTTCCTGTTCCCACTGGGCCAGCTTTTTGTGTGCAGCGTTGGGCTTGGCGTCTGGGCAGAGAAGCTTGGCGCGGTAAAACCGAAAAAATTCTTCGGGGTTGCTTTCGTAAAATGAATGGCTTAAAATTACTTCAGGTGGATATGCCCATTCCTGATGGTAAAGTCCTCCCGTGCTGCGAAAATCCGGGATACCGGATTCTGTGGAGACGCCGGCCCCACCGAAAAAAATGATATTCTGGGAGCTGTCTACCAGCTTTTGCAGGTTTTTTGCAGATTCCGTCATGGAAATCCCTCCAGTTCAAAATAAGGAGACGCGATATGAACATCCAGATTTTTGGCTCGTCCAAGTCCTTTGATACCAAAAAAGCCGAGCGCTGGTTTAAGGAGCGCCGGATCAAATATCAGTATATTGACGTGCTTTCAAAAGGATTATCCCCCCGGGAGTACCTTGCCGTCAAGAAAAAAGTTGGATTTGAGGCGCTCATGAACGAAAAATGTCGAGCATATGAGGACCTTTACGTGGCATATCTGACGCCGGACGCCCAGGAAGAAAAGCTGCTGGAGCATCCGGAGCTGTTTCAAACGCCCATCGTGCGAAATGGAAAAGAAGCAACGGTTGGATACTGTCCCGAGGTCTGGGCAAGCTGGGAATAAGATCCGGTCGATGAGGAGGGAGAGAAGATGCACATGCCAGAGATGCCCAAAAACCGCTTTTGGAGAGGGATCTATCTCATGGTGCAGCGCTATATGCGCCATAATGTGGGCATCCAAAGCGCTGCCTTGGCGTTTTATCTGCTGTTTATGATCTTCCCGTTCCTGATTTTTATCAGCGCGCTTCTGGGACTTTTGCAATTGGATGTGGCGGCTATTCTTTCCATGCTCAATGAGCTGCTGCCCCGGGAGGTGGTGGAATTCATCGGGATGTATCTCACCTATGTGGGAGAAAATCCAAACGTCCGGCTGCTGCTGTTTGGGCTGTTTTTCTCTGTGTATTTCCCAATGCGGGCCACAAATTCCCTGATGCGCGCCGTGCGAACGGCCTATCATCTGGGACCACCCAGACGGGCGTTTCTTCACTTGATTAAGACGCTTTTTTACACGGTCATGCTGATTTTGACCATCGCCTTGACCCTCACGACCATGACGGTGGGCGAACGTCTACTGACCTATGCGGTCGCCAATTTCCACCTGCCGGCCTTTGTCGCGGAGCTTTGGGTCAGGCTGCGGTTCCCGGTGGCTGGCGTGACGGGGTATTTTGCGTTGTTTTTCCTCTATGCTCTGGCGCAGGATGGCAGACAGCCTTGGCGGAATCTTTGGCCGGGGACCTTGTTTTCGCTGGCGGCGTGGATGGCCCTCTCGTGGCTCTATTCCCTGTACGTGGAAAAATTTGCGAATTATTCGCTGCTGTACGGTTCCATCGGAACGGTCATCGTGATGCTGATCTGGCTTTATATGAGCGCGGTGACGCTGATTTTGGGCGCGGAGCTCAACGGGACGCTAATGGCGCTGCGAAAGGACGAAGCGGAGAAGAGAACGTGAAGCAATCTTTCGGCGAAGCTTTATAAAATCTGCCCTGTATCAGCCTTTTTAAGGACTGATACAGGGCATTTTTATAAAATATGATAATTTGCTAAATTAGCTATTGCAAACAAAGCTATAACGTGATATGCTAGCTACATTAAGGAAGGTGAGGGCATGATTATCCGATCTTCTGAAAATTTGTGTAAGAATTATGAGGAGTTTTCCAATCTGGCGCGAACGACCGGAGAACCGTTATATATCACAAGAAACGGGGAAGGGGACACAGTGCTTTTAAGTCTGGAAGCATTCGAGCAACTGGCAAAGGAGCCCGTGGCGCAAAGCGCAAATGAGAGGAACAATCTGCAAAAGGAGGCGCGTTTAATGTCGGAATCTTTTTATGGAAAAGTGCTGCGGAACATGTACGACACCGCAGCGAAAGGCTTGCAGGTGGCAAATATCCACCTGTTTGGGATCTATTATGCTGAGATTTTGGAAATGGAGCGGCTGAGTAAAAAAGAAATCCTGAGAGCTGCCGGCCTGTCGGAGACGTATCAGACGGAAATTTCCAAGGCAATGAATCTGGCGCGATATACACAGGTCCGACCCGCCGAGATTCAAAGGATCAAGGCGATCGAGACGGCGTGCGGAAAACCCGCAGAGGAAGCGTAAAGGCGCCGTGCATGCGGCGGAGACGAAAATCCTTTACGCGCATTTGCGATTCGCGAGACGTTTTTGACCGCGTATACGCCGTGGCTGAAAAGGGAGGTTGCCTTGTTTGTCGCCTCAAAAAAGCCTGCAAGATGATAGAAAAAGGTAAGGCCGCCCTTGAAAGGGCGGCCTTTTATGTCTTCCAAAACGGTCACGGCTTGCACTGACCGCAGGGGGTATACCCTTGCGCGAGCAGCGTTTCCCGGCTGTCGGTAAAGTCGGAGCGGTTGGCGTCGCTGATGGTTTTTGCCCCGGAGCAATCGGGCTTGTGGAACTTCATGGAGCGGGTGTTTAAAAGGTAGGTGAGCTCCACTTCCTCTTCGGGGCGCTCTGTGCCGGTTTCCCAGCTCTCACCGGTGGCATAGTTGATGGTGACGCCGGGCTAGGCGTTGTAGACATACACATGAAAGCACACCCCCTGCCCGTCATCTTCCACGGAATAGGCCTCCATCTGTACGCCGGAGGCCACCAGATCGGTTCCGTTATAAATGGGCGTGACTCGGTAGAGCACATGATTTCCCGTCTCCTGTACGTAATCCGCCACCTGATTTTCAAAAGGCAGCATTCCTTCCACATTGAGGTAGCGGGTGCCGGTGATGAGATTTTCTTCGTTGGCGTTTTCTCCCGCGAGCTGATAGCCGATCAGATGACAGCGGTTGTAGAGATATTTGCCGTCCACAAAGTCGTATTTCACACTCTGCCATCCCGAGGGCTTTACCTGCCCGATGGCGCCGCGTTCCTCTGTTGGCATCAGATCCACACACACGTTGGCATAGGCCGGGCCGCACCGTCCCAGAAGATCCAGAGGGCTGTATGTTTCAAAGGCGAGGGTGGTCAGCTCCTCCGGAGAAAAGGAGGGCTGATCGTCGTCCAGCAGGACGTAGGGCTCGTCGGAAAAGGCGGGGATATCCTCCAGCGTAAAGGACAAGTCGGCGGGGGCAGGGGGTGTGCAGCTACTGAAAAGCAGGCACAAAAGCAGCGTGGCAAGCAGGGACGCGGAGCGCTTCATAGATGAGATCCTCTCTTTCCTTGGTCAAAAAAGCCGCCGTGGAAATAAAATACACGGCGCGTTTTTACTATACTACGAATTCGGAGAAATTTCCAGTGGGTAAAAAGTTTACAGAAAGTTGATTGGAATGTGTGCAAGATCTGTATAATAGAAAAGGATCATCTTTACTTTACAGAGAAAATATCCTACTATAAACTCAGGTGAAAAAAACACACGAAAGGACGAGGACTTTGATGGAAGAAAAACTGCGGGAATATGCGCGGCTGCTGGTACGTGTGGGGCTGAATGTGCAAAAAGGCCAGACGCTGGTGATTTCTGCTCCGGTGGAATGCGCGGCGTTTGCCCGCCTTTGCGGGGCGGAGGCGTATGCGCTGGGCTGCAAGGAGGTCGTCATGAACTGGCACGACGACGCGCTCGGGCGGATGAAGTATCTCCACGCGGACAATTCCGTATTTGACACCGTACCGCTGTGGCGGCGGCATTTTTTCAACGACTATGCGCTGGAGGGGGCGGCCCATCTCGCCATCTCTGCCTCGGACCCGGAAAATCTCAAGGGCGTGGACCCAAGCCGTATCGTCCGGGCACAACAGGCCAGCGGCAAGGCGCTGAAAGACTTTGACCGTCTGCAAATGTGCGGCGGTTTCCCGTGGTGCATCGCGTCCATCCCCATCCCAAGCTGGGCGCAGAGGGTTTTCCCAGATGCTGCGCCTGACGCTGCGATGGAAAAGCTGTGGGACGCCATTTTCAAGGCCGTCCGCATCGGCGGGGACGGCTTGTGCGTCCAGCGGTGGGAGACGCATTTAAAGACGCTGGCGCAGCGAAAAGAAAAGCTCAATGCGTTGCGCTTCCGCTCCCTGCACTATACCAATTCTCTTGGCACGGACCTGACGGTGGAACTGCCGGAGGGCCATGTGTGGGAGGCGGGCAACGATGTGACGCTCTCGGGGCAGACCTATATTGCCAACATCCCCACGGAGGAGCTGTTCACCTCACCGCTGAAAACCGGCGTGAACGGGGTCGTGTATTCCGCCATGCCGCTGGTGAACGACGGCAACATCATTGATGGTTTCCACTTCGTGGTGCGTGATGGCAAGATTGTCGAGGTTCACGCCAAGCGGGGGGAGGAGTCGCTCAAAGCCGCGATCTCGCTGGACGAGGGCGCTTCCTATTTTGGAGAAGTGGCGCTGGTGCCCTATGACAGCCCTATTTCAAATCAAAAGATCCTCTTTTATAATACGCTCTTTGACGAAAATGCCGCCTGCCACATCGCCTTTGGCGAGGCCTATCCCTGCTTAGAGGGTGGACACCAGATGAGCAAAGAAGAGCTCAAGGCGCACGGGCTGAACGATTCCATCACCCACGTGGATTTCATGGTGGGCACGCCGGACCTCTCCATCGTGGGCACCACCCATGACGGTCGTCAGGTTCCGGTATTTGTAAAGGGCAACTTTGCACCGGAAATTTAAAAAAGGAGACATGAGAAATGGGATATGAACTGAGAGCTTCCGATGATGCAGTCCTCATCTGCGAGGGCGCCCGCGTGACCGGGGACGTCACGTTGGGGCAGGATGTCAACATCTGGTATAACGCCGTCCTTCGGGGAGATGACGGAGCCATCGAGGTAGGCGAGGAGACGAACATTCAGGATGGGGCCATTCTCCACGAGAAAACCACGGTGGGCTGCGGCTGCACCATTGGACACAACGCGGTTGTCCACGGCTGTACTGTGGGGGACCATACGCTTATCGGAATGGGCGCTATTTTGCTCAACGGAGCCTGCGTCGGCAACAACTGCATTGTGGGCGCCGGCGCGTTGGTGACGGGAAAGCTTCACACCGGCGACGGCGTGATGATTCTGGGAAGTCCCGCCAAGGTGGTTCGCCCATTGACGGCGGAGGAGATCGAGAGCAATCGGGCCTCTGCCCGGGGATATCTGGAGGCTGCCAAGGCATATCGGGAGCGGTAAACGAGAGATGAGCCCGTGGGATATGGAAAGCGGCGCGGCGCGCGCCCGGAAAGGGAACTTGCTTTATGGAATGGAACAAACAGAATCTGCGGGGACTGCTGGCGGTGATCTGCGGCGGCGTGATCTTTTACAGCGTCCTCCAGAATCTGCGCTCCGTAGTCGAGGCGTTGGGCTGGGGACTTGGCATCTTGTCTCCGTTCCTTCTGGGCGGGGCGCTTGCGTTTATTTTGAATGTGCCCATGCGGGCCATTGAACGCCACCTCTATCCCGGAACGGCGCATGCTGCGCGCCTGCGTCGTCCGCTGGCGCTGGTTTTGACGCTGCTGACGGTGGCGGGTGTGCTGGCGCTGGCCTCGCTGGTCATCGGACCGGGAATCAAAGAGGCTGTGTCCAGCATCATCGACCAGTTGCCCGAAGCGGTGGCGCGGGTGCGAAAGCAGATCGATGCGCTGGCGGTGTATCTGCCGCAGCTTGAAGAGCTTGCGGTCAATTTAAACATCGACTGGAGCAGCCTTTCTCACAAGGCTATTGAATTGGCTCAGGCATGGGGCAGCGGCCTTTTAAGCTCCGGCGGCGGCTTGATCGGAGGGCTTGTCAGCGGCGTGACGACCTTTATCATCGCGCTGATCTTCTCTTTTTATCTGCTGCTGCAAAAGGAAAAACTGGCCCGACAGGGACGTCAGGTGATCTATGCGCTGCTGCCGCTGCGAAGGGGCGATCAAACGCTGGGCATCCTCCGCCTTGCCAGCCGTACATTTTCCAGCTTTCTCTCCGGTCAGTGTCTGGAGGCCTGTATTCTTGGCACCCTGTTTGTGGTTGCCATGAGCATTTTCCGCATGCCGTATGCGCTGCTGGTGGGCGTTCTCATCGCGCTGACAGCCTTGATCCCCATCGTGGGCGCATTCATCGGCTGCGGTGTTGGCGCGCTGCTCATTGCGGTGACTGATCCGTGGAAGGCGCTCATGTTCATTGTGCTGTTTCTGGTGCTTCAGCAGATCGAGGGGAACCTGATCTATCCCCATGTGGTGGGGTCTTCTGTGGGACTGCCGTCCATTTGGGTGCTGGTGGCCGTCACGCTGGGCGGCAAGCTCATGGGAATCGCGGGAATGCTGTTTTTCATTCCACTTTGCTCGGTGCTCTATGCGCTGTTTCGCGGGTTTGTGCAGATGCGTCTGCAAGCGCGCAAGGTTCCGTCTGAAAAATGGAAAACACCTCCCAGCGCGGAATCCCGGCGCCGCTCCTGAAATAAGGCCCGACAGATTGCACAAAAAGCCATGCCGGAACAACGGCTGACAGACGGGAGAACCGCTTGTCAGCCGTTCCGTTTTGTGCTATTCTGTTTCCATTCAAAGGAGGGCAACCGATGATTTTAGCAGAAAAGAAGCTGTTCTTGCTGGATTTGGACGGCACCGTCTATCTGGAAGAGACGCTGTTGCCGGGGGCAGCGGATTTTTTGGCGGAGGTACGCGCCACCGGCGGTATGGTTC
>CAZKMN010000056.1:2352-9550 GCA_964553905.1 uncultured Oscillibacter sp. | reverse complement strand
TTTCTCATCCACTTCTTCCATGGACTTCTTACCCAGATTGCGGACCTTCATCATCTCGTCCTCGGTCTTGGAGATCAAGTCCTCAACGGTGTTGATGTTGGCGCGCTTGAGGCAGTTAAAGCTGCGTACGCTGAGATCCAGCTCTTCAATGGTCAGCTCCAGGACCTTGTCGCGCTGAGCCTCGGCCTTTTCCACCACAGTGGGCTTGTTGCCCACATTTTCGGAAAGGTCGGTAAACAACGTGAAGTGGTCGCAGAGGATCTTTGCGCCCAGAGACACAGCGTCCCGGGCAGAGATGGTTCCATCGGTCCAAACCTCCAGCGTCAGCTTATCAAAGTCACTGGAAGCGCCCACACGGGTCGGAGCGACTGTGTAATTGACCTTGTAAACCGGCGTGTAGATCGAATCCACCGCAATGGTGCCGATCACATTTTGCTGGGGCTTGTTACGGTCTGCGGGCACATAGCCGCGGCCATGGGACAAGGTGATCTCCATATTCAAGGTAGCGCCGTTATCCAGCGTCGCAATATGCAGCTCGGGGTTCAATACCTCGACCTCACCGTCAGCCTTAATGTCGCCGGCAGTAACCTCACAGGGTCCCACCGCCTCAATATAGACCGTTTTAACAGTCTCGCTGTGCAGTTTTGTCAGGAGGCCCTTCACATTTAAGACGATCTCCGTCACATCTTCCTTCACACCGGGGACGGTGGAGAACTCATGCTGGACACCGGCGATCTTAATAGTAGTCGGAGCGGTGCCGGGCAGAGAGGAAAGCATAATGCGACGAAGCGCATTGCCCAAAGTGGTGCCGTATCCACGCTCCAGCGGCTCGACCACGTACTTACCGTAAGTGGCGTCGCCGGGCGTTTCCGTACACTCAATCTGGGGCTTTTCAATTTCGATCATGCAGTTACCCTCCTTCATCTTCTCATTGCGGCCATGCGAAGCACGCCGCGGGCAGTTCGTATCATCCTCGAGGGCATCCTCCAATTACTTGGAGTACAACTCGACGATGAGATGCTCTTCGATGGGAAGATCGATGTCCTCACGGGCGGGTTCTGCAATGACCTTAGCCACGTTGTTCTGATCCTTTTCCAGCCACTTGGGAACCACGCGGGAAGCGTTGGCCTCCAAAGAGCCCTTAAACTTATCCAAGCTGCGAGAGCCATCCTTCAGCTCGATGACGTCACCGATCTTCACCAGATAAGAAGGAATGTTGACCTTCTTGCCATTGACGGTGAAGTGACCGTGGCGGACCAGCTGACGAGCCTCAGCGCGGCTCATGGCATAGCCCAGACGATAAGCCACGTTGTCCAGACGGGTTTCCAGAATGGACAGCAGGTTCTCGCCGGTCATGCCGGCCTTCTGGTTGGCGATTTCAAAATAGTCATGGAACTGGCTTTCCAGAACGCCATAATAGCGCTTGGCCTTCTGCTTTTCGCGAAGCTGCAAGCCATATTCAGAAAGCTTCTTGTTTCTTGCATTGCCGTGCTGGCCGGGAGCGTAACCACGACGCTCGATGGAGCACTTGTCCGTATAGCAGCGGTCGCCCTTCAAAAAGAGCTTCTGGCCCTCTCTGCGGCAAAGGCGGCAGACTGCGCCGGTATATCTTGCCATATTGCTTGTTACCTCCTCTTTCGATTAGACGCGACGACGCTTGGGGGGACGGCAGCCATTGTGGGGGATGGGAGTGACGTCCTTAATCATGGTCACTTCCAGACCCACGGCCTGCAGTGCGCGGATTGCGGCTTCACGGCCCTGGCCGGGGCCCTTCACGAAGACCTCGACGGTCTTCAGGCCGTGTTCCATAGCAGCCTTGGCAGCAGTCTCTGCTGCGGTCTGAGCTGCGAACGGCGTGGACTTCTTGCTTCCGCGGAAGCCCAAGCCACCGGAGGAAGCCCAGGAAAGGGCATTGCCCTGTGCGTCGGTGACGGTCACCATGGTGTTGTTGAAAGAAGAACGGATATGGACCTGGCCACGCTCGATATTCTTCTTTTCACGGCGGCGGCGAATGACTTTCTTACCGCCGGTTGCTTTAGCAGTTGCCATTATGGATCTCCCTCCTTACTTCTTCTTATTTGCGATGGTCTTCTTGGGACCCTTGCGAGTTCTTGCGTTAGTCTTGCTGCGCTGGCCGCGGACAGGCAGGCCTCTGCGATGACGGATGCCACGATAGCAGCCGATCTCGGTGAGACGCTTGATGTCCAGGGCGGTCTGACGACGCAGGTCGCCTTCGACGGTATAAGCGTCGATGGCGTCACGGAGCTTCTGCTCTTCTGCATCGGTCAGATCCTTCACGCGGGTGTCGGGGCTGATGCCCGTTTGCGCCAGAATATCCTTGGCGCTCTTTCTGCCAATGCCGTAGATATAGGTGAGGCCGATCTCGATACGCTTATCTTTCGGCAGGTCAATACCGGCAATACGTGCCATACTCTTAAAGCACCTCCAATTAAATGTTAGCCCTGTCTCTGCTTATGCTTGGGGTTCTCGCAAATGACCATGACACGGCCTTTGCGGCGAATGACCTTGCACTTCTCGCACATGGGCTTCACGGACGGTCTTACTTTCATAGTTTTTAACCATTCCTTTCAGCGTTTTGTGTCTTTCAAGCTCGCCGGGCGTCAGCTTACTTGCTGCGCCAGGTGATCCGGCCGCGGGTCAGGTCGTACGGGGACATTTCCACCGTCACCTTGTCGCCGGGCAGAATCCTGATGAAATTCATTCTGAGTTTTCCGGAAATATGTGCCAAAATCGTGTGTCCATTTCCAATGTCTACTTGGAACGTCGTGTTAGGCAGGGACTCCACCACAACGCCTTCCACTTCAATCATGTCGGATTTTGCCAAACGTTATCCCTCCTGGTCCGGTTGGACCTCCTCGCGGTAAGCCGCGAGGGTCCTACGAAGTTCACTGTTTGTGATCTTCTCTTCGCTTTTGATCTTTTCGGAAAGTCTGTTGTCATCCGCAGCCACAAAGAGCACGTGCCTGCACTTTTTGCGCTTGGGGGACTCGACTTTTCTTGTTTTTCCGTCCGCCAGCAGGAGAAACTCCCCCTCCACCGCAAGAACGACAAAGAGTTTGCCTCTGTCCCTGCCGGCGTCCGAACGTACGATGTTTGATTTTGCAATTTCCATACGCTTCTTCTCATCAGATAGCGGGAGCCGTCAAAATTTCAGGCTCGCCATCGGTAATCAGGATCGTATTTTCATAGTGTGCCGCCCACTTACCATCCAGCGTCTTGACGGTCCAGCCGTCGCTCATCTGCTGGATAGCCGGGCTTCCAGCGTTCACCATGGGCTCGATTGCAAGGGTCATGCCACGCAGAAGCCGCGGTCCCCGTCCGGGATGTCCGTAGTTAGGGATCTCGGGAGATTCATGCATCTGTGTCCCGATTCCGTGTCCCACATATTCCCGAACAATGGAAAAGCCGTTGCTTTCCACGTACCGCTGGATGACTGCGGAAATATCCAGCAGGCGGTTTCCCTCCTTCGCCATACGGATTCCCTGAAAAAAGCTCTCTCTGGTCACATCGATCAGTCTTTGCGCTTCCGGGGAAATCTGTCCACAGGCGAAAGTTGCGGCGCAGTCTCCATGAAACCCTCCAATGTACGCGCCCACATCCACGCTGACGATATCGCCCTCGGCCAAAACCCGTTTTCCGGGAATGCCGTGGATAATCTCGTCATTGACGCTGACGCAGGTGCTGGCCGGATAGCCGTTGTAGTGGTAGAAGGATGGAACTGCGTGCTGTTTGCGAATGAAATGCTCCACAGCACTGTCGATCTCCTGGGTTGTAACGCCGGGTCTTACCATATCCCCTGCTAAAGCACGGGCAGCCGCGGTAATTTTTCCACTCCGACGCATCAGTTCGATCTCATGGGCGGATTTTAAAGTAATCATGCTTTACCGCCCCAGTACATGGAGGATGGCCTGAGAAGTTGCCTCAACAGAGGATTGGTTCTCAACAGGCCGCAGGAGACCGCGCTTGGCGTAAAAGTCCTTCAGGGGCTCAGTCTCCTTATGATAGACCTCAAGACGTGCTTTCACAGTCTCGGGTTCATCATCGTGACGCTGAATCAGTTTGCCGCCGCATCTGTCGCAAATACCGGGCGTCTTGGGGGGAACCGCCACCAGATGGTAGGTTGCCCCGCAGTGCTCGCAGACGCGACGTCCGCTCATGCGCTCCGTGATGACCTCGTCAGAGATCTCAATGGAGATCACATCGTCAAACAGAATCCCTGCCTCTTCCAGAGCCTCAGCCTGAGCGATGGTGCGAGGCACCCCGTCCAGAATGAACCCGTTTCGGCAATCCTCTTGTGCCACCCGCTCGGTAATGATGCCGATGATGACATCATCGGGCACCAGCTTCCCGGCCTTCATGTAGGCCTCGGCCTTCAATCCGGTGGGGGTTCCCTGCTTAATCGCGGCGCGGAGGATATCGCCAGTAGAAATGGTGGGGACGTTCAGCTCTTTGTTCAGGCGTTCCGCCTGTGTTCCTTTGCCGGCGCCAGGGGCGCCCAGCAAGATCAGTTTCATTGCGCAGCCCTCTCTCTTATTCCAGGAAGCCCTTATACTGACGCATCAGCATTTGGGATTCCAGCGCTTTCACTGTCTCCAGTGCCACACCGACCACGATGATGACGGACGTACCGCCGATCGCCACAGAGGTGTTGCCGATGATCCGACCCACAATCAGGGGGCAGATCGCAACAATACCCAGGTAGATTGCGCCGAACAAGGTAATCTTGTTCAAGACCTTGCGAATGAAGTCCACCGTGGGCTTGCCGGGACGGAAACCGGGAATAAAACCGCCCTGCTTTTTCAGGTTGTTGGCAATTTCCACGGGGTTAAACTGAATGCTGGAATAGAAATAGCTAAAGCCAATGATCATGATAAAGTACACCACCATGTAGATGACGGACTTGGTATCAATGGCATCGTAAATGGCGCGGGCCACCGGGCTGCTGCCATCCGCGGCAGGAATGCCGACGAAGCTCCAGACCGTGATGGGCAAAGACGCAATGCTCTGGGCAAAGATGATGGGCAGAACGCCGGACATGTTCACCTTCATGGGCAGATGCGTGCTTTGACCGCCGTACATTTTACGACCGACCTGACGCTTGGCATACTGGACGGGAATGCGGCGCTCAGCGTCATTGATAAAGACGATGAACACGATGAGAGCCAGAATGCCAACCACCAGCAGCGCAACACCCCAAGGGGCCATGGCGCTGTCCAGAGTTGCCTGTGCGGCAGTCGCGTTGTAACCGTTGCTCGTCAGGGACTCCAACGTGATGTTGCCGCTTTTGACGCCGGACCAAGTCTGCATGCTGGTGACCAGATTGGAAACCATGACGGGCACACGAGCAAGGATACCAGCAAACAGGATGATCGAAATACCGTTTCCGACGCCGAACTCAGTGACCTGCTCGCCCATCCACATCACGAAGGAGGAACCGGCGATGAAGGTCACAATGATGACCAGCGCGGGCCAGATTCCGGTAGCACCGGATTCCAGCAGGTTGTAGTTCTTCATCATCATATAGTAGCCGAATGCCTGCAAAATGGCAATCGCAACCGTGGTATAGCGGGTGATGGACTGGATCTTCTTGCGTCCTTCCTCGCCGCCGTCCTTTGCCAGCCGCTCCAAGGCGGGGATGGCAACGGTCAAGAGCTGGATGATGATGGAGCTGTTGATATAGGGCTGGATGCTGAGAGCGAACACCGTTGCGTTAGCAAAAGCGCCGCCGGACATCACGTTGTAAAGCCCCAGAATGGTGGCGCCCATGCTTTCAAGTTGAAGCTTCAGGGCAGCCACATTCACGTAAGGGACAGTGATGGCATTGCCGATCCGGAAAATCAGGAGAATAAGGAGTGTAAAGATGATCTTCTTCCGCAGCTCGGGGATGCCCCACGCTTTGCGAACCGTCTGGATCACGTTACATCACCTCTGCCTTTCCGCCAGCTGCCTCGATGGCCTCCTTAGCAGACGCGGAGAAAGCAGATGCCTTGACAGTGACCTTACGAGTCAGCTTACCGCTGCCAAGAACCTTGACACCATACTCGCACTTAGAGAGGATTCCCTTTGCCAGCAGCGTCTCTGCGGTGACGGTCTCGCCGTCTTCAAAGGCGTTGAGCGTACTCAGGTTAATGATCTCCAAAGGCTTTGCAAAGATATTGTTGAATCCGCGCTTGGGGACACGGCGTGCCAAAGGCATCTGGCCGCCTTCGAAACCAACGCGGACCTTGCCGCCGCTACGGGCCTTCTGGCCCTTGTGGCCACGGCCACCGGTCTTGCCGTTACCGCTGCCGGCGCCCCGGCCCTTGCGGTAGTTTTCGCGAACGGAACCCTCGGCAGGAGATAATTCATTCAGCTTCATTCCTTGTTACCTCCCTCTTCGGTGACACGCAGCAGATAACCGATCTTTGCGATCTTGCCGCGGGTCTGGTCGTTGTCGGGCTGCACGGTGATGTCACCGATTTTACGCAGCCCCAGAGAATTGGCGGTAGCGACCTGCTTTTGCAGACGACCGCTGAGGCTCTTAACGAGCTTAATATTTAAGTTTGCCATTTTCAGCGCCTCCTTAACCCATGATCTCTTCGACGCTCTTCCCGCGGATGCGGGCGACCGCTTCAGGACCACGCATGTCCTTCAGGCCCTGGAAAGCGGCGGCGACGACGTTGTTCGGGTTGTTGGAACGCAGGCACTTGGTACGGATGTCGCGGATGCCTGCGGCCTCAACCACAGCACGGACAGCGCCGCCGGCAATCACGCCGGTACCGGGAGCTGCGGGCTTCATCAGCACGCGGCCGGCTCCGGCCACACCGATGGTCTCGTGGGGAACGGTGCTGCCGGACAGCGTCACGGCAATCATGTTCTTCTTGGCAATCTCGATGCCCTTGCGAATGGCTTCGGGAACTTCGGCTGCCTTACCCAGGCCGAAACCGACCTTACCCTTACCGTCGCCAACGACGACCAGGGCGGAGAATTTCATAACACGGCCGCCCTTGACCGTCTTGGAAACACGGTTCAAAGAGACGACTTTTTCGATATACTCGCTCTGTTCTCTTTCAAATCTAGGCATGTTGTTGTTCCTCCCTCCGATCAAAACTTCAGGCCGCCCTCGCGGGCGCCCTCGGCCAGTGCCTGCACGCGGCCATGGTACAGGTAACCGCCGCGGTCAAAAACCACGTTCTCG
>CAZKMN010000056.1:0-2342 GCA_964553905.1 uncultured Oscillibacter sp. | reverse complement strand
GCCCACCGCGGTGGCAGTGGCAACGTTACCGCCGTAACCCTCGAGGGCCTTATCCAGAGAAGAGGCAGCAACCAAAGTCACGCCGTTCACATCATCGATGATTTGGGCGTAGATATTGGCTTCGCTGCGGAATACATTCAGACGCGGCATCTCGGGGGTGCCGGAGATTTTGGCGCGCACTCTTCTGTGGCGCTTGAGACGCTGTGCGTTGGTATCAGGCTTCTTAATCATTCTGGCACACCTCCTTACTTCTTACCGCCGGTCTTACCAACCTTGCGACGGATGGTCTCATCGGCGTACTTGATGCCCTTGCCCTTATAAGGCTCGGGAGGACGCTTCTCGCGGACTTCGGCAGCGAACTGACCGACAGCCTGCTTGTCGCATCCGTGGATAATGATTTTATTGGGAGCGGGGACTTCAATGGTGATGCCCTCGATCTCAGAAACGATCACCTGGTGAGAGAAACCCAGGTTCATGACCAGGTTCTTCCCCTCCTTGGCAACACGGTAACCAACGCCGTTGACCTCCAGCTCCTTCTTGAATCCATCGGTCACGCCGAGGACCATGTTGTGGAGCAGAGTGCGGGTCAGGCCGTGCAAAGAGCGATGCAGCTTGTCGTCGGAAGGACGGTCCACGGTGATCGTACTGCCTTCCTGCTTAATGATCATCTCGGGGCGCAGCGCACGCTTGAGCTCGCCCTTGGGTCCCTTTACGGTAACCACATTACCCTCGGCGACATTCACAGTGACGCCGGTGGGAACGGTAATGGGCATTCTGCCAATTCTAGACATTGTTCAAATACCCTCCTTACCAAACAAATGCCAGGACTTCACCGCCGACATGATTCTCGCGGGCCTTCTTGTCGGTCATGACGCCCTTAGACGTAGAGATGATAGCGATACCCAGGCCACGCAGCACGCGGGGCAGTTCCTCGGCGCCCACATAGACGCGCAGGCCGGGCTTGGAAACGCGGCGCAGTCCGGTAATAACCTTTTCCTTGCCGGCGTTGTACTTCAACGTGATGTGGATCATGCCCTGAAGGCCATCTTCCACCAGTTGAAAATTCTTGATGTAGCCCTCATCCAGCAGAATCTGAGCAATGCTCTTTTTCATGTTGGAAGCAGGAACATCAACGGTGTCGTGCTTTGCGCTGTTTGCGTTGCGAATGCGGGTCAGCATGTCTGCAACTGGATCTGTGATATGCATGAGTAAGTCCTCCTATTTTTAGAGTTACGGCCCTTTTTGGGGGGTCCGTTCCGGCAGCGAGGTATCATGGCCAATGGAGCAGTCCGCTCGCGCGTGGTGCCCAATTGGTCATGACCTTTCGCCATCCGTTATCGCCAAGGCCCCATATCAAAGGCCTTTGGTTAAAAAGTTGGTGTGCAGGCCGCTCTTAGAAAGAGGCCTTGCGAACGCCGGGGATCTCGCCCTTGTAAGCCAGCTCACGGAAGCAGATACGGCACAGGCCGTAGTCCCGGAGATAGGCGTGGGGGCGGCCGCAGAGCTTGCAGCGGTTGTACTTCCGGGAAGAGAACTTCGCGGGAGCCTGCTGCTTCAAAATCATAGACTTCTTAGCCATTCGTCTCTTCCTCCTTATTTCGCGAAGGGAGCGCCGACCTGCTCAAGCAGGGCACGGGCCTCTTCATCGGTGTGTGCGGTGGTGCAGATAACCACATCCATGCCGCGGATTTTGTCGATCTTATCGTACTCAATTTCCGGGAAGATCAACTGCTCTTT
This sequence comes from uncultured Oscillibacter sp., assembly GCA_964553905.1. Taxonomy (GTDB): domain Bacteria; phylum Bacillota; class Clostridia; order Oscillospirales; family Oscillospiraceae; genus Oscillibacter. The sequence continues at coordinate 605 of CAZKMN010000056.1, read as the reverse complement.
GATGCCCAGGGCATAGTTGCCGCGGCCGTCAAAGGAGTTGGGGTTGATGCCCTGGAAATCACGGACGCGGGGCAGGGCCACGTTGAACAGGCGGTCCAAAAATTCCCACATCTTCTCGCCGCGCAGGGTGACCTTCGCGCCGATGGGCATCTCCTCACGGAGCTTAAAGTTAGCGATAGACTTGCGAGCCTTGGTGATGATGGGCTTTTGACCAGTGATCTGGTTCAGATCGCCCACCACGTTCTCCAAAACCTTGGAGTTTTCACGAGCCTCGCCGCAGCCCACGTTCACGACAACTTTGTCGATCTTGGGGATCTGCATGACGCTTTTGTAGCCGAACTGCTTCATCAGAGCGGGAGCGACTTCGGCAGTGTACTTTACTTTCAATCTAGCCATGACGTCTGCGCTCCTTTCTTACAGTTCTGCGCCGCAGTGCTTGCACACGCGGGTCTTTTTTCCGTCGTCAGCGATCTTGTGTGCAACACGGGTGCCCTTGCCGCACTTGGGGCAGACAACCTGCACCTTGCAGGCGGTGATAGCAGCTTCGCGTCTCACGATGCCGCCCTCTTCGCCCTGCTTGCGGGGCTTGGTGTGGCGGGTGGCCA
>CAZKMN010000055.1:0-9642 GCA_964553905.1 uncultured Oscillibacter sp. | reverse complement strand
GTGGACGGCGAGGGCAAGGCCATGCACAAGTCTCTGGGTAACGGCATGGACCCGGCTGAAATTTTCAACAAATACGGCGCGGACCTGCTGCGCCTGTGGGCCGCTTCCGCCGATTATCACGCGGATGTGCGCTGCTCCGATGAGATTTTCAAGCAGCTCTCCCAGAACTATCTGAAGTTCCGCAACACCGCCCGGTACTGCTTGGGCAATCTGGCCGGTTTCAACGCCGACGATCTGGTGCCTCCCGCCGAAATGCAGGAGCTGGACCGCTGGGTCCTCACCCGGCTGAACGCCCTGATGGAAAAGTGCTTCGCTGCCTATGACGAGTACGAATTTTTGGTGGTCACCCACGCTGTCAACGATTTTTGCGTGGTGGAGCTCTCCAACTTCTATCTGGACATCATCAAGGACCGCCTCTATTGCGAGGAGGCGGACGGCGCGCTGCGCCGCAGCGCACAGACGGCGCTGTTCCTGATTCTGGACACCATGACCAAGATCATGGCGCCCATTCTGGCCTTCACCTGCGATGAGATCTGGCGCTCCATGCCCCATCGCAGCGAGGATGACGCGCGCAACGTGGTCTTTAACCAGATGAACAAGCCCTTTACCGCTTACGCGCTCAGCGAGAGCGCCATGGAAAAGTGGACTGCGGCGGAAGCGCTGCGGGACGATGTGAACGCCGTGCTGGAAGCGGCTCGCGCCGCAAAGAAGATCGGCAAGGCGCTGGAGGCCCACGTGGCGCTCCACGCCGACGATGACGCCGCCGCGTCTGCGCTGATGAGCGTCAGCGCGCTGAATCTGGCGGAGCTGTTCATCGTCTCCGAGTGTCAGGTGTCCTCCGCTGCCCCTGCCGCCGATTCCGTGGTGGGTCACGGGACCGCGTTCCCCGGCCTCACGGTGGAAGTGCGGGAGGCCACGGGCGACAAGTGCGAGCGCTGCTGGATGCACTCGAAGCGGGTGGGCGAAAACGCCGACCATCCCACGCTCTGCCCCCGCTGTGCAGCGGTGGTTTCCAAGCTGCCCCAGTTCTAAAACAGACAAAAGACCCGGAGGCGGAGACGCTTCCGGGCCTTTTTTTGCGGTCGCGATCGGGGCTTTGCGACCATGGTTGCTTTTTTTCCCGTTTCCATGTAAACTAGGCCCATACCCGCACTTACGGAGAGAAAGAAGGACCGCCATGCCTGTGGTGTCCCGCTTGCGAAGCGTCCCGGTGGATGCGGCTAAAACTGCCGCCATCTGCGGCACGCTGCTGATCCACGCGTCCGCTGCCGGCGGATTTGCCTGGCCGCTGGGCAGCGCAAACTGGTTTTTCGCACTGGCTTGGAACAGCGTGCTGCGCTGCGCCGTCCCGGTGTTTTTCCTCACCAGCGGCGCGCTGCTGCTGCCGCCGGAAAAGGAAGTCACGGCGCGCACGATCTGGTGCAGATATATCCCCCGGATTCTGGTCGCGCTGTTTTTCTGGGCGGCGGCCTATGCCGGGCTTGAGCTGGTGCTGGCGTGGCGCCGCACCGGTGTGCTGGAGGCCGCGGCGCTGGGGAAGGCGCTGGCGGATCTGCTGCTGTTCCGGCATAAATCCCATCTCTATTATCTCCATATCATCCTCTTGGTCTATGCGGTCCTGCCGCTGACCCGGCTGTTTGCCGCCAAGGCCTCGCCCCGCCTTTTGGCCTATGCGCTGGGACTGTGGTTTGTGCTGAGCAGCGTCTTGCCCGCGGTGAAGGGCTTTTGGCCCGTTTCTCAGTTCACCGGGATTCCCTTGCAATACCCCATCAATCTCACGTGGGGCGCGGTGGGCTATGGGTTGGCGGGCTTCGCTTTGAGGCGGGAGGCGCATCGCTGCCGCCCCCGGACATTTGCGGTGCTGTACCTTGCGGGGACGGCTTTGACCTTTGCGCTGACGGCGTGGATGTCGCTGCGGCGAGGGGCGCTTGATACGGTCTTTTTGCAGGGCTCCGCCCCGGGCGTTTTGTTGCAGGCGGTGGGGCTGTACGGCTTTTGCGTCAGCCGGTTTTCCGGCAAGGCGTCCCTGCCCGCCGTGGAGACGTTCTCCAAGGCGTCCTTTTGCATCTACCTCACCCACCTGTTCTTTTTGGATGCCCTTGCCCGCCGGGGCGTCACCGCCGCCGCGTATGCTCCGCTGTGGTCCGTTCCGGCGCTGGCGCTGGCTGCGTTTGCGGGCGGTTTTTTCCTCTGGCTCATTCTCCGGCGTATTCCGGTGGTGAACCGCTATCTCATTTAAGGAGCGTTTTATGCTGTATCTCATTTGCGCCTTGGGAGCCACCGCCCTGCTGGGGCTGGATCAGTGGCTCAAGCACTCTGTCACTGTCAATCTTCCGCTGGGCGAGGGCCAGCCCTTTTTGCCCGGCCTTTTGGAGCTGCGAACCGTGCACAATTACGGCGCGGCGTGGTCCAGCTTTTCCGGTATGCGCTGGCTTTTGGTGGCAGTCACGGGACTCATTATGGTGTTTGTGGCGTGGCTTCTGGTGCGGCGCATCGTGCGCCATCCGCTGGGAGTGGTCGCGTGCTGCCTCATCCTCTCCGGCGGTCTTGGAAATCTGATCGACCGCATCCGGCTGGGGTATGTGGTGGACATGTTCAACTGCCTGTTTGTGCGTTTTCCGGTGTTCAACGTGGCGGATATCGGCGTGGTGTGCGGCGCAGCGCTGGGCTGCGTGTACTACCTCTGGTTCTATGAAAAATACGACAAAAAGGAAGTCTCTCATGGAGATTCTGACACTTCAAGTCTGTCCTGAGGCCGCCGGTAGCCGTCTGGACGTCTTTTTGGCCCGAGAGCTGCCCGATACCACTCGCTCCGCTGCCGCCCGGCTGTTGGAGGAGGGGCGCGTGACCTGCGGCGGTCGCGCTCTGGCAAAGAAAGATCGGCTCTCTGGCGGCGAAACGCTGACCGTGTCCCTGCCGGAACCGGTGGAAACGGCGGTCACCGCCCAAAATATTCCGCTGGACGTGGTCTATGAGGACACGGACGTGATCGTGGTGAACAAGCCCAAGGGACTGGTGGTCCACCCCGCCCCCGGACACCCGGACGGCACGCTGGTGAACGCCCTGCTCTACCACTGCGGGGACAGTCTCTCCGGCGTCGGGGGCGAGAAGCGCCCCGGCATTGTCCACCGGATCGACCGGGACACCTCCGGGCTCATTATCGCGGCGAAAAATGACGCGGCGCACCAGAAACTGGCCGCCCAGTTGCAGGATCACACGTTGGCCCGCACCTATGAGTGCGTCGTGGTGGGCAACCTGCGGGAGGATTCCGGCACGGTGGACGCGCCCATCGGACGGCACAAAACCGACCGGAAAAAGATGGCGGTCGTGACCGGCGGTCGCCGGGCCGTGACCCATTGGCAGGTGCTGGCGCGCTTTCCCGGCTTCACCCACGTCCGCTGCCAACTGGAAACGGGCCGCACTCACCAGATCCGCGTCCACATGGCCTATCTGGGCCATCCCATTTTAGGCGACACCGTCTACGGCGCAAAAAAGCCCGTGCCCGGACTTCAGGGCCAGTGCCTCCACGCCGTGGGGCTGCGATTTCTCCATCCCCGCACCGGGGAGCCGGTGGAGCTCTCCTGCCCGCTGCCGCCGGAATTTTCCGAACTGCTGCGGAAGCTGGCAGCCCGGAGCTGAACGGAAGAAAAGCACCTGAAATTCGTCGTTATGCACAAAACGTAATCGATTACTATTGGTAATTCTGAACAAGAATTCTGTTGACAGGATTCAGTCCTCCTGCTAGAATGTGAACGTACACAGAAACAAGATGGACACACAGGAAAGGACTTATAAAAATCGTATGGTACACGCACTTGATATAAAAGACAACGCACAGGTGGAAAAGATCAACCGTCTGGCCAGCACCGCGCCCTATGAGGTGTGGCTCAGCTCCGACACGCTGATGCTGGACGCCCGGTCGCTGCTGGGGCTGTTTGCTCTGGTGGGAAAGCGGGCGCAGGTCGTGGTGGAAGACGACGTGAATCCCAAGCAGTTTGAAAAGCTGGTTTCCAAGATGGCGTAAGAGAAAAAGGAAGCGGTCCGCCTGTGCGGATCGCTTCCTTTTCTCTTGTGCTCGTTTCCCTTTTATGTTATGATATTTTAGTTAAAGTATCTACATCTGGAGGAAAAACCGTGGAACAAAAAGAACGATTGATCCCGGAGGCGGACCTTGCCCGCCAGCGGGAATTTGAAGAGAAGATTCGGGCCATGTTTGCCCGGAGAGAGGCCCATCCCGTGGCCTGCGTGGATACGTTTGGCTGCCAGCAAAACGTGGCGGACGGTCAGATGCTCATGGGGATGCTGCGCGAGAGCGGCTTCACCTTTACGGAGGACCCCAAGGAGGCCGATCTGGTGATTTTGAACACCTGCGCCGTCCGGGAACATGCCGAGCAGCGGGTGTTCGGCAATCTGGGCATTCTGACCCACACGAAAAAGGAAAATCCCGAGCAGGTGATCGCCCTTTGCGGCTGCATGGCGCAGGAGGAGCGGGTGGCTAAGCGGGTGAAGGAGTCCTATCGCCACGTGGATCTGGTGTTCGGGCCCCATGCGCTGTGGAAATTCCCGGAGCTTTTGTACACCGTGTATGAAACCCGCAAGCGGATCTTCTCCGTGGCGGACGAGCCCGGCAGCATTGCCGAGGGCATTCCCGTGGTGCGGGAGGAGGGTGTGAAGGCCTGGGTTTCCATCATGTACGGGTGCAACAACTTCTGTTCGTACTGCATCGTGCCCTACGTCCGGGGCCGGGAGCGCAGCCGGGAGTGCCGCTGCGTGGTGGAGGAAGTGCGCGATCTGGTTGAGCGGGGCTATCGGGACATCACGCTGTTGGGTCAAAACGTGAATTCTTACGGCAACGACCTGAACGCGGGTTATGACTTCGCGGATTTGCTGGAGGAAATCGACCGCATTCCCGGCGAGTTTCGCATCCGCTTCATGTCCAGCCACCCCAAGGACGCCACCCACAAGCTGCTCGATACCATGGCGAAAAGCCGCCATGTGGTCCACCAGCTCCATCTTCCGTTCCAGTCCGGCAACGACCGGGTGCTGCGGGAGATGAACCGGCGCTATACCAGAGCCCAGTATCTGGAGCTTGTGGCGTACGCCAAGTCCGTGATGCCGGATCTGGTGTTGACCTCGGACGTTATCATCGGCTTCCCCGGAGAGACGGAGGCGGAGGCCATGGACACCGTGTCGCTGGTGGACGAGGTGGGCTTTGACGCCCTGTTTACGTTTTTGTATTCTCCCCGCCCCGGCACCAAGGCCGCGGAGCTGCCCGACCCGGTTCCCCGGGCGGAAAAGCAGAAGTGGTTCGACCGGCTGCTGGAGGTGCAAAACGCCCGCTCCGCGGAGCTTCACGCCGCCTATGTGGGCAAGACCGTCCGGGTCTTGGTGGACGGCAAGAGCGACGATCCCCAGTTCCCGCTCGCTGCGCGGACGGAGGGAAACCGTCTGGTGCGCCTGCGCGGGGAGGAGAGCCTGATCGGTCAGTTTGCCGATGCGCGCATTACAAACAGCAATACCTGGGCCCTTTACGGAGAGCCCGTTTAAAACCGGAAAGGAGCGCTTTTTCAGATGAAAGTCGTCACGCTGCTGGAAAATACGGCCTGCCAAGCGTCGCTGGTCGCGGCCCATGGGCTGAGCTTGTATATCGAGACGCCCAAGCATAAAATTCTCTTTGACATGGGGCCCGACGGCCGCTTTGTGGAAAACGCGGAGAAGCTGGGCGTGGATCTTTCCGCTGTGGATGTGGCGATCCTCTCCCATGGACATTTTGACCACGGCGGCGGGCTGCGGGCCTTTTGCGCCGTGAACACGCAGGCGGAGATCTATATTCACCCCGAGGCCTTTGGGGAGTATTATGCCGTGCTGCCCGGGGAACCGCCCCGCTATATCGGGCTGGACCCCCAGATCTGGGAGCTGGAGAGCCGCATCGTCCCCACGGCGGACTTTTTGCCGCTGGATGACGAGCTGACGCTTTTTTCCGATGTGCCAAACAGCTTTTCCGCCATGGCTGCCAGCGCCAAGCTTCAGGAAAAGACCCCGGACGGCTTTCGCCCGGACCCATTCCACCATGAGCAGAATCTGCTGGTGAGCGCGTGGGGGAAAACCGTGCTCTTTGCGGGCTGCGCCCATCGGGGCATCGTCAACATCGTCCGGGCAGCCGAGAGCCGTTTGGGGCGTCTGCCGGACGTGGTGTTCGCCGGATTCCACCTCTTTGAGCTGGACGGCGCAGACCCCGCCGCCAACGCGCTGATCGACAGCACCGGCGCGGCGCTGACCCGGGGCGAGACGGTGTACTATACCGGCCACTGCACCGGGGCGTATGCCTACGACCGGCTGCACGCCATTTTGGGCGAGCGGCTGCGGCCCATGACCGGCGGAGCAGTGGTGGACGTGTGAAAGAGCTCTTGGAGCAAGAGAGAAGAGAACGAGGTGATCTGCATGGCGGAGCTGACCCCCATGATGAAGCAATATCTGGAGATTAAAAAGGACAACCCGGATTCCATTTTGTTTTTCCGGCTGGGCGATTTTTACGAGATGTTTGCCGACGACGCCCGTCTGGCCTCCAAGGAGCTGGACCTGACGCTGACCTCCCGGGACAAGGACCCCAAAAAAACGGCGGAGGAAAAGGTGCCCATGTGCGGCATTCCCTACCACGCCAGCGAAGCCTACATCGCCCGGCTCATTGCCAAGGGCTATAAGGTCGCCATCTGCGAGCAGATGGAGGACCCGGCGCTGGCCAAGGGGCTGGTCAAGCGGGATATCATCCGGGTGGTGACCCCGGGCACGGTCATTGACGCGGCGTGTCTGGACGACAAATCCGGCAATTTCCTCTGCGCCGTCTATGTGGACGAGGCCTCTGCCGGTGTGGCTTTTTGCGACATCACCACCGGCAAGGCGCACCTGACCGCCTTCACGGATCGGGACCGGGTGGAGCATGTGGTCAACGAGCTGGGCCGCTTTTCCCCGGCAGAGGCGCTGGTGAGCGACGGCGCTGCGGAGCAGCCCGTGCTGATGACCGCCCTCACCGAGAAGTTCCACTGTCGGGTGGAGCGGGGCGCGCCCCGGCGCTTTTCCCTGCCGGAGGCGGAGAAAAACATCCGCCGCCAGTTTGGGGACGAGACGTTTGCACGTCTGCCTGCGGGCGCTCCCGCGGCGGCTATGGCGCTGGGCGGACTTTTGGATTATCTCTACGAAACGCAAAAGACCGATCTGAGCCACATCAACGACCTTGACGTGTACGCGCAGGGCCGGTTTATGGAGCTGGACCTCGCTGCCCGGCGAAATCTGGAGCTGACGGAGACGCTGCGGGGCAAGGAGAAAAAGGGCAGCTTGCTGTGGGTGCTGGATAAGACCAAAACCCCCATGGGCGCCCGGTGCCTGAGAAGCTGGCTGGAGCGGCCGTTGCTGTCCGTCACGGCCATCTGCAAGCGCAGCGCGGCGGTGGCGGCGCTGGTGGAAAACACCATCGTCCGGGAGGAGCTCATCGCTGCCATGGCGGGCCTTGGCGACATGGAGCGGCTCATCGGCCGCATTGTTTACGGCACTGCCGGCGGGCGGGATCTGGCTGCTTTGCGCGCCGCCATTGAAAAGCTGCCCGCCATTCGCGACCAGCTCTCCGCGTTTTCCACCGGAAGACTGGGGGAGCTTTACACCGGGCTGGATCTGCTGGAGGATCTGGGCGCGGAGATCGCCCGGGTCATCTGCGACGAGCCGCCGTTTTCCGTCCGGGAGGGTGGGTTTATCCGGGATGGCTGCGATGAAGAGGTGGACCGCCTGCGCCATATCCTCACGGGCGGCAAGGGCGTCATCGCGGAGATGGAGGCCAAGGAGAAAGAGCGCACTGGCATCCGCACGCTGAAAATCGGCTATAACAAGGTGTTTGGCTATTACATCGAGGTGTCCCGCTCCTTTGCCGATCAGGTGCCGGAAACTTACATCCGCAAGCAGACGCTGGTAAACGGCGAGCGCTATATCACGCAGGAGCTCAAGGATCTGGAGCACACCATTCTCACCGCCTCCGACCGGGTCACCGCGCTGGAGTATGAGCTTTTCACAAAGCTGCGGGAGACGGTGTCCGCTCAGGCGCTCCGCATCCAGAAAACCGCCGCCATCGTGGCGGAGGCGGATGCGCTGGCCTCCTTTGCCGCCGTGGCGGTGCATAACCATTACTGCCGTCCGGAGGTGGACGAGTCCGGCGTGATCGAGATCGCCGGCGGTCGTCATCCGGTGGTGGAGCGGGTGCTGCGAGACGCGCTTTTTGTCCCCAACGATACGTTCATGGGGGCGAAAGAGGAGCGGGTCGCCATTATCACGGGGCCCAATATGGCCGGTAAATCCACCTATATGCGGCAGGTGGCGCTCATTGTCCTTCTGGCCCAGATGGGCAGCTTTGTCCCGGCGGAGCGGGCGCACATCGGCGTGGTGGATCGCATTTTCACCCGCATCGGCGCCAGCGATGATCTCTCCGCCGGACAGTCCACCTTCATGGTGGAGATGACGGAGATGTCCGATATTTTGCACCATGCCACGAAAAACAGTCTCCTGATTCTCGACGAGATCGGCCGGGGCACGTCCACGTTTGACGGCATGTCCATCGCCCGGGCCGTTTTGGAATACTGCGCGGACCAAAAGCTGCTGGGGGCCAAGACCCTCTTTGCCACCCACTATCACGAGCTCACAGAGCTGGCGGATACGCTGCCCGGCGCCGTGAATTACAACATCGCCGTGAAAACCCGGGGCGAGGATATCATTTTCCTGCGAAAAATCCTCCGGGGCGGCGCGGACCGCAGTTACGGCATCGAGGTGGCCAAGCTGGCAGGACTGCCGGACAAGGTGGTCCGCCGCGCCCGAGAGGTCCTTGCGGAGCTGGAGACGGAAAGCGGCGCGCCCAGCGCGCCCGTCCGCAAAGAGACGGAGCAGGTGTCGCTGGATGCGCTGCGGGAGGGCGAGGTGCTGGAGACGCTGCGCCGCAGCCAGCCGGATACACTGACGCCCATCGAGGCCATGTCGCTTCTCTACGAGCTCAAGCAAAAGCTCTGCTGAGAGGGGCTCTGCCCGGGCGGCGGAGAGAATTGACAAAGGTGGAGGAATTTCATGCCACGGAAAAAGACAACCGCTTATATGTCGGCGGGGGAGCAGGTTGCGGGGACGATCTTTTTTGTGATCTATCTGGTCGTGTTGCCCTTTGTCACCACGCCGCTGATGAATCTGCTGGGAAAATGGCTGGGTGTGACCTTTTCTCAGGCCACACAGAACATGATCTATTATTATCTGCTTTTTGCCGTCACGCTCATCATTTTTCACGGCTTTCTCGCCCGCACCTCCCGCCAGTTTGCCCAGTGTCTGGGGGCGGCGTGCCGGACGATGGCCGTGGGCCTTGTTGCGCTGTACGGGCTCAATGAGCTGATGTACCGCCTCACGCGGCTGATCGCGTCCAACCAGACCAACCTGAACGATACCACGATCTCCGCCCAGATCGACGCCGCGCCCCACATGACCCTTTTGATCGTGGTGTTTTTGGCGCCGTTTGTGGAGGAGGTCCTCTTTCGCGGACTGGTGTTCGGCAATCTCAAGAGCAAGAGCCCTGTGGTGGCGTATCTGCTCTCGTGCCTGCTGTTTGCGCTGCTGCATGTGTGGCAG
>CAZKMN010000054.1:0-9645 GCA_964553905.1 uncultured Oscillibacter sp. | reverse complement strand
AGTCGGACGCCGAATACCGCCTGCACCCATGCGCCCAGCGGACGCTTTGGCCCCAGCAGCACCAGCAGCAGCCAGCCTACCACCGTGGGTGGCAGTACCAGCGGCAGCGTCAAAAAGACGTCCAATACGCCCTTGAGAAGCTTTGGCAGGCGAGAGATGTAATGGGCTGCAAAAATTCCAAGGAAAAAGACCACCACCGTGGAGATGGCAGCGATTCGCAGCGAGTTGAGCAGGGGATACCAGTCCATGGTGAGGTCACCTCCCAAATAAAGTTGAGTGTCAGGTCAGAGAAGAAAATCCGACGCTTTCAAAAATCTGCACGGCTTCCTCGCCTTGCAGATAATCCAAAAATGCTTTGGCCTCGTCGGGATGGGCGCTTGCGGCAAGTACGGCGGCGGGGTAGATGACCTGTCCGCACATTTCTGCGGTGGCGCTGTCCACCACGTCCAGCTTTTCGGAGGCGGCGTCCGTGGCATAGACAATGCCGCAATCCACGCTGCCCTCGCTCACCTGCGTGGCGACTTCCTTCACGTTGGAGCCGTAAGTCAAAGCGCCAAGACTGGCCAGAGCGGATTCGTCCAGTCCGTAATAGGCAAAAATCTTTTGCGTGTATTGGCCGACCGGCACATCGCTGTTGCCCATGGCCAGTAAAATGGTTCCGGTGGGCAGCTTTTCGGAAAGATCGTCAAAGGATGTGACACCCGCGGCGTTTCCTGCCGGGACCGTCAGAACCACTTTGTTTTCCAGCAGATCCCGCCGGGTATCCGCCAGCAGGGAACCGCTTTCCTCCAGCGCGTTCATCTGCTTTTGTGCAGCGGAGAAAAACAGATCGCAGTCGGCGCCGTTTTCAATCTGCTTGAGCAGCGTACCGGAGGAATCGTAGGTGGAGACGATGGTCACTTCCGGCGCCACCGCTTTGTAGGCGTCGATGATGGCGTCCATGGTGTCGGTGAGGGAGGCTGCGGCAAATACCGTGAGCTCCACCGGCTCGGCGGCGGGCGTTTCAGGAGTGGACGGTTCAGGGGCGGGAGCGCCGCATGCACTCAGCGCCAGCGTCAGGGCAAGAGAGAGCGCAAGAGCAAAAGACTTTTTCATGATTCAGGTTCCTTTCAAATCATACAAAAAATGGAGGGGAGTTGCAAGATAAACATCGTGATACTCACTTGAGATTAACGGCTCGTAAAAAACTGTGCCGTCTGCGCGGCACAGCTTGCTGAAAACAGGATTATTTTCCAAAGGGACAGTTAGGCCAGTGGCAGGGTTGGCAGCCCAGACAAAGACCGCCCTCGCCCATGGCGGCCAAATCCTGCCGCGTCACAGAAAGACCGGCGGCAATGCGGGGCAGCACCAGATCAAAAATGGTGGCGCCGGCATACATGACACAGCCGGGAAGACCCATCACGGTGACGCCGTCCGAATAAGAACCCAGCAGGAACATGGCTCCCGGGAGGACCGGAGCGCCGTAGGCCACCACGGATGCGCCGCTTTTGCGGATTCCGCCGGGGGTGTTGTCGTCCGGGTCCACGCTCATGCCGCCGGTGCAGAGAATCAATTCCGCGCCGGTAGCGCGAGCCTGCTGAATCGTCTGAGCCACAGCGTCCACGCCGTCGCCGGAGTATAAAACGCACAGCGTTTCGATGCCGTAAGTTGCCAGCTTGTCCCGCACCACGGGGGAGAAGGTGTCCTGAATGCGACCGGTTTTGACTTCGCTGCCGGTGGCGACAATGGCTGCCGTCTTTTTGACATAGGGCAAAAGCTCCAAAAGAGGCGTTGATCCGGCGGCGGCTTTTGCCTCCAACAGCGTGCTTTCCGGAATGACCAGCGGAATGACCCGGGTGCCTGCCAGCTTCTCGCCCTTTCGCACAGCGGTGTTTCCGTGGCGGGTGGCGATCATGATCTCCTCAATGCTGTTCACGGCGATCAATCGCTGGCTGTCAACGCGAAACAGTCCGTCGCAGGCGGCAGAGAGCTCGATTTTTCCTTCCTTGACGGCGCTGCGTACCATGTGCTCGTTTTCACACAGCGCAGCCAGATGCTCTGCCGCCTCATTTTCATGGAGCATTCCCGGCGTCATTTCCCAGACGTAAAGATGCTCCTTGCCCATGGAGAGCAAAACGGGGATGTCCTCTGCCTGTACAATGTGTCCTTTGCGAAAACGGGCGTCCTTATAGGAGCCCTTGATGATCTGCGTCATGTCGTGGCACAGCACGTGCCCCACGGCGTCTTGCGTACGGATGCATTTCATAGCGTGGCCTCCAGAACTTCGATCTCGTCGCCGGGATGGACAACGCCCTCCCGCACAACGATTGCAAAAATACCCTCCGTGGGCATCACGCACTTGCCCACAGCTTTTTTGATGGCGCAGTCGTTGTGGCATTCTTTGCCGATCTGCGTGACAGCAACTTCGGTTTCCCCGATGCGGAGGTGCGTCCCCACAGGCAAATGCTTGAGATCCAATCCACGGGTGTTGATGTTTTCCGCAAAAATTCCCTCATCCAGAGGAAAGGGGCATTCCTGCCGCATCGTGTCCACGCTCTCCTCCGCCAGCAGCGAGATCTGCCGGTGCCAGTCGCCTGCATGGGCGTCCCCTACGATGCCGTGGCGCAGGCGAAGCTGGATTTCGGGGACTGCTTTCTTGCGAATGCCTTTTCGCTCGCTGATATTGACACTGACAACAATTGCCATCCCATCATTCCTCCCAATAATATTCGCCGCTTTTTCCGCCGGTCTTTTTCAGCAGGCGGATGTTTTCAATTCGCATATCCTTTTGTACGGCCTTACACATATCGTAAACCGTGAGCGCAGCCACAGAGACGGCGGTGAGCGCCTCCATCTCTACGCCGGTGACACCGCGACAGGTCACGGTCGCTTCAATGGCTACAAGACAGGGCTCCTCGGAAAGACGAAATCTCAAATCGATTCCGGTGAGCGATAGCGGGTGGCACATGGGAATCAGCTCCCAGTTGTGCTTGGCGGCCTGAATGCCCGCGACTTGGGCCACAGCCAGGACATCACCCTTTTTTAAGGTGCCGGACTTGATTTGCTCCAGCGTGGAGGGGGCCATGTGGATCTCGCCTGCGGCAACCGCTGTGCGCGTTGTGACGGCTTTTTCCGTCACGTCCACCATGCGGGCGCGGCCCTGTTCATTAAAATGTGTCAGCTCTGCCATATTGCTTATCCTCCAATCTCATTCATGCTGCGGGGCGTGTCGCTGGGCCGCTCTGTCAGGTGGTGACGGACCGGCTTTTGCAGGATACACCGGCGAATGGCCTCTTCCAACTGAGAGCCATGCAGCCCTCGCAGAGAGATCTCCTCCTGCGCGTGGAGACAGCCCTTGATGATCCCGTCTGCCGTCACGCGAATGCGGCGGCACTGACTGCAAAATTCATGGCTGAGAGGCGAGATCAGCCCCACGGTGCCGATGGCGTCCGGCAGGCGATAGCGCCGGGCAACTCCCGCGGATTCCAGCGGCTCCAGCGCGGGAAAGCGCTGCAAGACCGTGTCCGCAGAGAGAAAACAGGAGGAATCCCACCGGGCGCAGGGGCCCATGGGCATCAATTCAATGAAGCGAACCTCCCATGGATGCTGCTGTGTCAGATCGAGAAAGTCCCCGACCTCGTCATCGTTGAAGCCGCCAATCAAAACCGTGTCAAACTTGAAGTGCTCAAAGCCTGCTTTTTCAGCCGCGGCGATTCCCAGACGCACATCTTCAAGCCGCCCAAGTCGGGTGATGGCGGTAAAGCGCTCGGGCCGAAGCGTATCCAGACTGATGTTCAGGCGGTCGACTCCGGCGTCCCGTAGCGGTTGGGCCATGGCGGGGAGGAGCGCGCCGTTTGTGGTCAGGCAAAGCTCCTCAACCTCCGAAATTTGCCGCAGCTTGGCGCATAACGTGAGCAATCCGCGCCGCACCAGAGGTTCACCGCCTGTTAAGCGAATTTTCTTGACACCACATGCAACGCAGGCACTTGCAATCTCTTCCAGCTCCTCTAAAGAAAGCATTTCACCGTGCGTGTGCTTCAAAACGCCCTCAGGAGGCATGCAGTATTGACAGCGAAAATTGCAAAGATCCGTCACGGAAAGACGGAGATAATCAATGGTTCTGCCGCAGCCGTCCAGCATCGTGCAGACCTCCTTTTCGTAATACTCAAACGAGATTAACGCTTTTCTAAGCATACCAGATTTTTGGAAGAAGTCAAGAAAAAGAAACGATACTTGACGGAAAGAGGGAGAGAGTGCTATTCTATTAAAAGAAGAACGCTTGGAGGGGCCTATGGGACTTGTATCGGCGCTCAAAATCCGCCCCGGTATCACGGCTGTGATCGGAAGCGGAGGAAAGACCACGCTCCTGCGCGTGTTGGGCGAGGAATTGGCACATACGCATACCGTTTTGCTTTGCACCACCACAAAAATCATGCCGGTTCCGGGCATTCCCTGTGCGCTGACCGGGGAGGAACTGGAGCGCCTGCGCGAGAAAACCCCGCTGCTTTGCGCGGGAACGCTCCTGCCGGAGTGCGGAAAGCTGACGGCGCCGGAATGGTCGATGGAGCGCCTTGGCATGTGCTTTGACTATGTGTTGGTAGAGGCGGACGGCGCGGCAAGAAAGCCGCTGAAGGCCCATGCGCCCCATGAACCGGTTATTCCGCCGGAGGCGGGTGAGGTGATCTGCGTCGTGGGCGCCACCGGCTTTGACCGCCCCATTTGCGAGGTGGCGCATCGCCCGGAACGATTCGCGCAATTGGCGGGCGTCGGACTGGAAGCGGCTGCAACGGTAGAGACTGTGGCGGCGGTGCTGACAGCGGAACACCTGTGTGACCGAATTTATGTAAACCAAGTGGAGACGGAGGCGGCGCGTTTGGCTGCCCAGCGTCTTGCAAAGTTTGTGGAGTGCCCGCTGCTGGCGGGCTCTTTGTGGAAAGAGAGAGAACACTTATGCGCGTTTTGATTCGCGGAGCCGGAGATTTGGCGACAGGAATCGCCTTGCGGCTGTATCGAGCCCATATGGAAGTCCTCATGACCGATCTGGCCCGTCCCACGGCAATCCGCCGTACCGTGTGCTTTTCTCAGGCGATTGTGCACGGGGAGACGGTGGTGGAGGGCGTCACGGCGCACGTGGCATCGCCTGAGCAGATGGATCAGTGGCTGGAGCAGGGGGTCATTCCCGTTCTGGCGGACCCGGAGGGACGGTGCTGTGCAACGCTAAAGCCGGACGCCGTGGTGGATGCGATTCTGGCCAAAAAAAATCTGGGGACCCGCATAACGGACGCCCCCGTGGTGATCGGCGTTGGGCCGGGGTTTACAGCCGGTGTGGATTGCCATGCGGTGGTGGAGACGATGCGGGGCCATTTTCTGGGCCGGGTGATCCGGGAGGGCAGCGCAATTCCCAATACCGGGATTCCGGGGCTGATCGGTGGCTTTGCCGGAGAACGGGTGCTGCGCGCTCCGGCTGACGGCGTTTTTACGCAGCTTTTGGAGATTGGCGCGCAGGTTCGACAGGGGGATGTGGCGGCCACGGTGGACGGCGTTCCCATGCTTTGCACGCTGGACGGCGTTCTGCGGGGAATTCTTGCAGACGGGACGCCGGTTTTCAAAGGGATGAAGGCCGGGGATATTGATCCCAGATGTCAGGTGGAACACTGCTACACGGCTTCGGATAAGGCGCTCGCGGTTGGCGGCGGCGTTTTAGAGGCACTGCTGGACCTGACAGGAGTGCTTCAAAGCGGATCTACTGCGCGAAACAGAACGTAAAAGGAGAACAGTCATGGCTGAAAACGAAGTGAAGCTGACAAAGCTGGCAAAGTGTGCGGGCTGCGGAGCCAAGGTGGGGGCCGGTGTGCTGGCCCAACTGCTGGAGGGAATTCGGGTCCATGAGGACCCCAATTTGCTGGTCGGCTTTGATCGCAGCGATGATGCGTCTGTTTATCGCGTGTCTGATGAGCTGGCTTTGGTGCAGACGGTGGATTTTTTCCCGCCGATTGCGGACGATCCCTACCTGTTTGGCCAGATTGCCGCGACCAATGCCCTTTCCGACGTGTATGCCATGGGCGGGGAACCAAAGCTCTGCCTCAATATTATGGCGATACCGGAAAATATGCCGAAAGAGGCGGTTCATCAGCTTTTGCGCGGTGGATACGACAAGGTGTATGAGGCCGGAGCTCTGATTACCGGCGGACACAGCATTTTGGATGACGAGCCCAAGTACGGTCTTGCGGTCACCGGCTTTGTCCATCCGGACCGGGTGCTGACCAACAGCGGAGCGAAACCGGGCGATGTGCTGCTTTTGACCAAGCCCATCGGCATTGGCGTGCTGACGACTGCGGCAAAGGCGGGGTTGACCTCGCAGGAGGGCGTTGCGCTGGCACAAAAGCTGATGACAACGCTCAACCGGAGCGCACGGGACGCCATGGTGCGCTATCGCGTCCATGCGTGTACGGACGTGACAGGATTTGGACTGTTGGGCCATAGCTATGAGATGGCGCAGGGCAGCGATGTGGAATTGGAGCTGGATACAACAGGGGTGGATTTCATTCCGGAGGCGCTGGAGTTGGCGCGTATGGGTGTGCTGCCTGCGGGAATGTACCGAAACCGCAGCTTTGCAGAGCAGGCCGTGGACGCCGGGGACGTTTCCCTTTGCGTGCAGGATTTGCTGTATGATCCGCAAACTGCCGGTGGCCTATTGATGGCTGTGGCGGCGGAGGACGCCGAGGAGCTGCTTGCACAGCTCCGTCAATCGGTGCCCAGCGCCCAGCGAATCGGAACCGTGCGGCCCTACCGCGGCGGAAAGCGGATTTTCTTGCGCTGAAAGATTGCGCCTGCTTAAAAATGAAAAGATGACAGTGGGCATCTGCGCCGACTGTCATCTTTTTTTGAAGCAATTGGAATCGCGTTCCGGGCCTGCACTCAGCTCTGCTGGATACGCCGATCCAGCTTGGCCATGAAAAACGCCAGATAAAATCCGCCGATGCAGCACAGGACTGACAGCGCCACCTCACCGGCGCCGCTGTATGCTGTTGGCACGATGACCAGCGTGGAGGCCACCACGATGCCCAAAATCCCATGGAAGGCCACGGAATAGTGCCGCCGGAGAAACCATGTGACCAGACGTGCCAGCAGAAGGATGGTCAAAAACATACCCGGCAGACAGGCCGACAGGACTAAAAGATCCAGATTGGCCAGACCTTGTAGCATGGGCTGGTAAAGATCCAGCGCCATCATAACGGAGGAGGAGGTCATGCCCGGGATGACGATGCTCATGCCCCAGAGGGCCCCGCAAAAATTATACCACCAGAAATTTGGCGTGACCGAGACGTGAACGATGCGGCTTACGTAAAAAAGACCTGCAAACAGGGCGCTTGCACAGAAAAAAAGACTGACCCAAGAGGACGTGCTGCGACCGTTCCTGCCTGCCTCCCGGAATAAGGACGGCACGGTCCCCACGATCAGCCCGATAAAAAGCCAGGTGGTCACCGTGGTGGAGATGTCCATGGCGGCTGCAATTCCCTTGGCAAAGCCCAAAAAGCCGAGACACCAGCCCACAATGATGGGCGGAAACCAGATCCAGTATTTCGCCAGAGCGGTTTTTGGATGTGTCAGCACCTCCATAAACGGCTGATAAATGTCGAAAACAACAGCCAGAACCCCGCCGGAAACGCCCGGCAAAATGGCTCCCGCGCCAATCAGCACACCGCATAAAAAATCGCGCAGCATACGGATCATGAAATTTTGATCGTGCCAGCGTTTCAGACGTCTGCGCCCCCTTTCGACTTCTTTCTTCATAGTAGCAGTTTTGCCGTCGGGTTTCAATCCAATACAAGCGTGGGGCATGAAAATAATTCCGGCGCTGCCAGACAAAAAACTGCACTTGTGCAGATTCACTAAAAATATTACAAAAATAAGGGCGCTGAATCGGCTATAACCAATGTTGACAGTAAAACAGATAACGAGTATGCTGTATTACAGATAACAAACCAAGGAAATTGAATCTGAAAAAACGATGAAGAGAAGAGTACGCGGGCAGATACGGCACAGAGAGCCTCGATTTGGTGGGAAGAGGTACGGAAGGGCTCGGGGAACATGGTCTTGGAGTTGCGTGGCTGACTGCATGCATAGGTCACGACGTGAGCGCACGTCACAGCGCAGGAGTGTGTTGGCACTTCAAAAGGCCGGCTTCGTGAGAAGCTGCGCGAAGCAAGGTGGTACCGCGCCGTATGATACGTGCGCCCTTGATGCAATTGCATCTGGGGCGCATTTTTTGTTGCCCAAAACCAACCATAAAGGAGAGACTCAATTGTGAGTAGACCGATTATTGAGATCAAAAATCTGACAAAGACGTTCAGCGGCGCCGGCGAGACGGTCTGTGCGCTGGAGAATATCAATTTGTGCGTGGAGCAGGGGGGAATTTTCGGGATCATCGGACTTTCCGGGGCTGGAAAATCCACTCTGGTGCGATGCATGAATTTGCTGGAGCGTCCGACTTCGGGGGAAGTGATCGTGGACGGCAAAGCGCTGACGTCGCTTTCCGAAGGGGAGCTGCGGTTGATGCGGCGCAAAATTACCATGATTTTTCAGGGCTTTCACCTTTTGATGCAGCGTACCTGTCTGGGAAACATCTGCTTTCCCATAGAGCTTTCCGGGACCCCTGCGCCGCAGGCGAAAAAACGGGCAGCGGAGCTTTTAGAGCTGGTTGGGCTTTCCGATAAGGCTGCGGCCTATCCCTCCCAGCTCTCGGGCGGGCAAAAGCAGCGCGTGGCCATTGCCCGGGCGCTGGCCACAAATCCCAAGGTGCTGCTGTGCGATGAGGCAACCTCCGCGCTGGACCCCACGACCACAGCCTCTATTTTGGAGCTTTTGCGAGAGCTGAATCATCGGCTGGGAGTCACGGTGGTGGTCATTACCCACCAGATGAGCGTGATCGAAGAGATCTGTTCCCGCGTTGCCATTTTGGATGGCGGCGCTGTGGCGGAACAGGGCAGAGTGGAAGATATTTTCTCCAATCCCGCCACAGATGCGGCGCGTCGGCTGGTGTATCCCGGCGGCGTGCGGGTAGAGCAGGTGCCGCGCTCGTCTCGGGCGGTGCGGGTATCCTTCAATGGCGGCACGGTTTACCAGCCGCTGATCGCCTCCCTTGCCATCGACTGCGGCGTGAAGGTCAATATTATGGGCGCCGATACCCGTAACATCGATGGACGCGCATTCGGCACTATGCTGCTGGGACTTCCACAGGAGCCAAACGATGCGGCCCGTGCCCTTTCCTATCTGCATAGTCAACCCTACATTCGTGTCGAGGAGGTGGAAGAGCATGTTTGAGTGTTTACATCCGGCGTTTTGGGAACAGTACGGCGCTCTTTTGCTGGAGGGCCTTCGGGATACCCTGACCATGACGGCTGTTTCCACGGTGTTTGCGTATCTTTTGGGTCTGCCGCTGGGCGTGCTGCTGATTTTGACTCAGCCGCATGGAATCCGGCCCCATGGCGGCGTGTACCGCGTGTTGGGATGGATCATCAATGTGGGCCGGTCGCTGCCCTTCATCATTTTGATGATTGCCATCATGGATTTCACAAAACTTCTTGTGGGGACCAAGCTGGGCGTGAAGGGCGCCATTGTCCCGCTGGTTCTGTCCGCCGCGCCGTTTATCGCCCGCATGGTGGA
>CAZKMN010000053.1:0-9659 GCA_964553905.1 uncultured Oscillibacter sp. | reverse complement strand
TGCACAAGCGGGCAGACGACATGCCCTGCGAGGACGTGGTGGTTTACTGCGTGTCCTGCATCAAGGCCATGCACATCGGCGGAAAGAACCCCCGCTATTTAATCGACCTGCTCTTTGGCGAGAGCACAGACCCGCAGGAATACCGGACGGCACAGTGGCACCAGCAAGTGGACGACTATATCAAGCTGCATTAATAAAACAGATGCGCCGGTTTATACCGGCGCATCTGTTCACGTTTATAGGATAATGCAGATCAATCCGCCGCTACCCTCGTTGATAATGCGGGTCAAGGTTTCCTGAAGCTTCTTTCTGGCGTCCTCCGGCATCCGTTTGAGCTTGGTTTGCAAATCCTCGCTGACCAGCTCGTGGAAGCTCCGGCCAAAAATATTGGACTGCCAGATCTTGCTGGTGTCTCCCTCAAATTCCTGAAGCAGATAATTCACCATGTCCTCAGACTGCTTTTCGTTGCCCACGATGGGCGACACAGCGGTTTCAATATCCGCCCGGATCATATGAATGCTGGGGGCGCTGGCCTTGAGCTTCACACCGTAGCGTCCGCCCTGTTTCATAATCTCTGGCTCTTCCAAGCGCAGCTCGTCAATGTCGGGCACAACAATGCCATAGCCTTTCTCCCGCACATCCTTCAAGGCACCCGAAACCTTATCATACTCCGCCTTGACGCCTGCCAAGCGGGTCAGCAAACTCATGAGATCGCCATCGTCTCCCACGTCAAAGCCCGATTGCTCGGAGAGCGTTTTATAAAACAGCTCTCTTGGCAGGCACAGTCTGGCCACCGCAACTCCGGTCCCCAGATCAATTGCCGTAATTTTCGCCTCGCTGATCTCCTCGCAAGCGCCCAAAGACGAGATCACGCCATCAACTTCCCGGATATGGTGCAAATTGTCTGTCCCCTGCCGGATAGCGTCATACAGCGTTGCCTTGATCGGGTGTTCAGCCGGAAGCGCATCCACCCAAGGCGGCAAAAACAGATCCAGCTCCTGCATGGGAAATTCATAGAGCACTGCCTTCAAAATTGACGAAACGGCCTCCTCCTCCAGCGTCAGGCAGTTCACCGGAATACAATTCACTTCATACCGCGAGGCAATGTCGCGGCTGATCGCTGTTGACCGCTCGCTTTTCGGCTCCTCTGAATTCAAAAGCACGATAAAGGGTTTTCCCAGCTCTTGCAGCTCGCGAATAACGCGCTCTTCTGCTTCCAGATAGTCCTCCCGCGGGATTTCCGAAATCGTTCCGTCCGTAGTAATCACGATTCCAATGGTAGAATGTTCCGTGATGACTTTGCGCGTACCGATCTCCGCCGCTTCTGTCATGGGGATCTCGTGGTCGTACCAAGGTGTTGTGACCATCCGCGGCGCATCATTTTCAAACTGGCCGATCGCCCCTTTGACCATGTACCCCACACAGTCGATCAAGCGCACCGAAAACGACGCCCCGTCCGGTAACTGGATCTGAGCCGCCTCCTCCGGGACAAATTTCGGTTCGGCCGTCGTGATCGTCCGACCGGACCCGCTTTGGGGCAGCTCATCCCTCGCCCGCTCCCGCCGATAGACATTTTCAATCCCCGGAATGACCTGCGTCTCCATAAAACGCTTGATGAAGGTGGATTTTCCGGTCCGCACCGGACCCACCACGCCGATATAGATATCCCCTGCGGTTCGGGTGGCGATTGTTTGATAGATACTGGTATTCATAGCATCCCGTCCTTTTTCCGCTCCATATTCATGCTATATCTCTATGTGTGTTGTCCAGAAAGTATGACGGCCCGTCTCGTTTTGGATAAAATGCATAAATACAAGTCCTTAAATTTTCATCTATTAAGCCAATCCGCCTCTTTACATCTTTGATTTAGCATGGTAAACTACTAATGAACTAAACGACTGAGGCATACAACTTTAAAATCAGGAGGAACATACGATGAAAAAGATGACTGCACTGCTGCTGACAGCGATGCTGGTTCTGTCCCTTACCGCTTGCGGACAGAAAAAAAAGGAAGCTCCCGCCGAAACCCCTGCCAACGAGGAAATGGTCTATGCGGTGGAAACCGGCTCTGCCGGAGAAGCCGCCGCAACGGAAAACGGCTTTGAATTCAACTCCGTGGCTTCTCAGGCAGACGCGCTGATGGAAGTGGCCGCCGGGACCTCTGACGCCGCGATCATTGACCTGCTCATGGCTGGCGCTATGATCGGTGAAGGCACCAGCTACCCCGATCTCACCTACACGGACAAGCTGACCACCGAGGAATACGGCGTTGGTTGCCGTAAAGGTTCTGACCTTGCCAGCTACATCAACACTGTGTTTGCAGAGAGCTATGCAGATGGTTCCATGATGGAAATTGCCACGACCTACGGCGTGCAGGAGGCCGTTGTGGAGCAGGCTGCGGCTACCGAAAGCGCCGAGCCCGCCGCTGACGGAGATGTGGCTTATATTCAGGGTAAGGGCACATTGATCGTTGGTATCACCGATTTTGCTCCCATGGATTATAAGGATGAGTCCGGAAACTGGATCGGTTTTGACGCTGATATGGCTAAAAAGGTTGCCGAAAAGCTGGGCGTGGAGATCCAGTTTGTCGAGATCGACTGGGACAATAAGATTTTGGAGCTGGATTCCAAGAGCATTGACGTTGTCTGGAACGGCATGACGCTGACCAGTGAGGTCACCAAGTCCATGGAATGCACGAATGCCTATTGCAATAACGCGCAGGTCGTCGTGATCCCCGCCAAATAATTTTCCGCCAACAATAATCCCCAAAGGCAGAGAGCCCACGCTCTCTGCCTTTGAGCGGCCTTATGAATCTTTACCGAACGAGGAGAGCAACATGTTTTGGACTGTCACACTGTCTCTGCTGAAAGGATTGGGGACTGCCGCGCAGCTTTTTTCTTTGACGCTGCTGTTTTCCCTTCCGTTGGGCCTTTTGATTGCCTTTGGCTCAATGAACAAATGGGCCCCACTGCACCACACGGGTGGCCCGCTCCGGGCGCTACGGCCCATTGGATTGCTGTTTAATCTGATTGTTTGGGTCATCCGCGGAACCCCGCTGATGCTGCAATTGATTATCATTTATTACGGGCCCGGGCTTTGGTTTGATAACAATATCTGGGGCGACGGTCGTCTGGCCGCCTGCACCGTGGCGTTTGTCATCAACTATGCCTGCTATTTTTCTGTGATCTATCGGGGCGGAATTGAGGGTGTACCCGCGGGCCAGCGAGAAGCCGGCGAAGTGCTGGGAATGACCCGGCGCCAGATTTTCTTCAAGATCACACTGCTGCAAATGATCAAGCGGATCGTCCCGCCTATGTCCAATGAAATCATCACGCTGGTCAAGGATACCTCTCTGGCGCGGATCATCGCCATCACAGAGCTCATCAAAAGCGGAGAACGCTTCATGAAGTCCGACGGACTGACATGGCCGCTTTTCTATACCGGCATTTTTTATCTGGCATTTGTAGGAATTTTAACGCTGCTTTTCAACTATTTGGAACGCAAGCTCAGCTATTTCAAATAAGGAGGTGTCGTTATGGCAATTTTAGAAGCAAAACACATTGAAAAGCACTTCGGCTCCACACAGGTTTTAACCGATCTCTCCTTGTCTCTGGAGCAGGGACAGGCTCTTTCCATCATCGGCTCCTCCGGCAGTGGAAAGACCACACTGCTTCGCTGCCTGAATTTTTTGGAAAAGCCGGATGGCGGCACCATCACCGTGCAGGGCGAAACCCTCTTTGACGCGGCTGACCCCAAGACGCAGTTGGAAAGCGAGATCCGTAAAAAGCGGCTGCATTTCGGTCTGGTCTTTCAAAACTTCAATCTGTTTCCTCAATATACAGCCCTCGAAAATGTGACCTTGGCCCGTGAACTGATGTCCAAGGAGCGCGGCGGTGAAAGTCGCGACGAAATTCTATCTGCCGGTCATGAGCTTTTGGCGCAGATGGGTCTTGCCGATCGAGCCGGGCATTACCCGCACCAGCTCTCCGGCGGGCAGCAGCAGCGCGTGGCCATTGCCCGTGCGTTGGCTCTGAAGCCGGATATTCTCTGTTTTGACGAGCCGACCTCCGCTTTGGACCCGGAACTGACTGGGGAGGTTTTGCGCGTTATCCGCAATCTGGCGGAGCAAAAAACCACCATGATTATTGTTACTCACGAAATGACCTTTGCCCGTGATGTGGCCGATCAGCTTATTTTCATGGACGGCGGCGTCATCGTGGAGCAAGGCGATCCCCACGAAGTCATTGACCATCCCAAGGAAGAGAGAACCCGCCAGTTTTTGTCCCATTACTCGGAACAATAAGGAAAAGAGAGGCCTGTCGGCCTCTCTTTTTTTATGCAGCAAACGCTCTATCCCCGCTTTCTGGGAATCAGCAACAGCTTTTCCCGCGGGATCTCCGTCTCAGCTTCCAGATGATTCGCGGCAAGGATGGTGGCAATTGTCGTATTGTACCGTTTGGCAAGGTCCCAAGGCGTCTCCTCCTTGCCAAGGCTCCGCAAAACCAGCGACGGCGCTCCGGCAGCATCCTTGGGCGCTGCCGTATCTACCTTTGCCGCAGAAATGCAGACTCTTTGGACCCGCGAAGCCGCTACTGCCTGAAAATCCACAGGGAAACGAACTTCGATCCCCCGGTCTGTGAGACTGCCCTGTACGTCCTCCGGACAGATGGCATGCGCGGTGAGCAAACAGTTTTCCGGCAGATCCATCTGGCAGGAGACCTCCATGCCACGCTCTGCCACCAGCGGCACGCCGCCCTCATCCAAGTAAAGGGCGCGCACCGCAGCCACAGTCCGCAGCACGGCGCTGCCCCCCTCCCGACTGACTGTCACAGGGCCGCAAGAGGCGGAAATCAGCAAAATGGAATCTGCCACAACTCCAATCTCCAAGATTTCCCGCACGGTTTGCCGTCTGGTCAGCGTCTCGCAAAATCCCGTCAGTACCAGCGGGGACGCCTCGTATGTAAGGTCATAGGCCGTGGAATAGAGGTCGCGCAGCAGCGTCAGGTCCCGCTCCTCGCGAAGCTGCGCCGTGGCATGGAAATAACATGTCCCGGAGATCTGCCGTCCCTCGGGGTCGCTGCCGTCAATTTGAAGATCTACACCGGTCAATTGCATCTGCACGGTGGCACACGCGCCCTCCGCAGCGCCTTCCACTTCCATGATCTGTGAAAACGGAAGCTCGCCGGAGGCGGAACAGCAGCGACCGTCACCAGTGCGATACAACACGCAAACGGTAAAAATTCCTTTAAAAATCAGCTTGCTGCCCACAAGCTTCGTCTCCGAAACGCAGCCGTTGACCCGGCTGGTCAAAAGCTCCGCAGCGCCCTCTTTCCCGGGGGAGAGATTCAGCGTATCCGAAAAAGTAAAATCCTTTTCCGCCAGATGGGTCAAAAGCGTCACATGCTGCGCTTCCTGACGCTTTTCAATGCAAAGTCCGCTTTCAGTCTCCGCGTCCGTGCAAAAGCACAGCGGCGTCTTTTGGTAGCCGGTCAAATGCGTCACCAATTTACAGTGGGTAAACACCTTTCTGGGATTCAGCATACGGGTTTCCAAAATTTCCGCTTCGCTTTCCGCGGTCAGGAAGATACATTCCGGCATGGATTTGCTTTCACTTGTGGCCGTGAAAGGCATTGCAAATTCCAGCGTACGGATTCCGCTCTCACCGTCTGGCGTATAAAGTACCGTAACGCGGATCGTGCCGGAAACCTCCGCCCGTCCGTCCCGCAGATCCCGGCTGTGAAGGAAAATTTTTCCCTCCGTCTCGATGATACGGGCAATATCCGGGCAGTAGTCCGGCACAATGGTCTCCGCTGTCTCCTCCTGTGTCAGTGTCAGATCTCCGGCTGCTTCGTAAGTATCCAAGCAGACCTTTTTGAATTCCAATTCCATGTTGCTGCCATCCTTTCCCGGCTGTTCATATTCTAGTTGAATCTATGACCGGGAGGGACAGCTTATTCATGGATTTTAAACAGCTTGCACAGAAGTCCACGCAGGACTTTGGGCGACTTCCAGACAACAATACGCATCTCCATGCTCCTTCCTAACGCCGACAGCAGGCGCAGCCGCATGCAATCAGTAAAAATGCCACTAAAAACAAGAGCGCTCCAACCGGGAAAATTGCCGCAATCAGGATTCCGGCTCCAAGTGCAACAGCGCAAAAGCCAAGCATCCAACAGCCTCCGCCTCGAAACATGCGTCCCGCCCCCCTTCTCACTACCAGTATAATCGGTAAGACTGTCCCATGTGCAAAAACGCCCGCCGGATCTCATGCATCCGACGGGCGTTGTGCTATTTCTTTTTTTCCTGCCAATCTTTCAACGTTTTCAGCTCTTCATAAAGCCGCACATAGCTCTCGTGCCGACTTTTTTGAATGGCTCCGGCTTCCACCGCCTCCAGCACAGCGCAGCCTTTCTCCTTGGTATGGCTGCATCCCACAAAGCGACATTTTTGCAAATAGGGTGCAAATTCCCGAAAAGTTTCCGGAAGGTGATGCTTCAGCTCCAGATTCAATTCCTCCGTTTCAAAAGAGGAGAATCCGGGTGAATCCACAATCTCGGCCCCACAGTCTAAATGGTAAAGCTCTACATGACGCGTTGTATGACGTCCTCGCCCCAACGCTTCGCTGACTTGCCCCACTTGCAAATGGAATTCCGGGTCCAGCGCATTGAGAATGCTGGATTTTCCAACGCCAGAGTTGCCTGTAAAGGCAGATAACTTGCCAGATATAAGCGCTTTCAATTCTGAAAGTCCCTCTCCACTCTCGGCGCTAACGCGAAGTGTGGGAAAGCCCGCCGCTTCATAAATGTGATACAACTCATCAGCGCGATCCAAATCGCATTTATTGAGTAGCACCACGACCTCACAGTTTTTCAAGGCCGCAATTGCCGCCACGCGGTCGATGAGGAACGGGTCTGTCACTGGGATAGCGCCAGAGGCAAACACCACCAATTGATCGATATTGGCCACAGCCGGGCGAGAAAACGCATTGCGTCGGGGTTCGATGGACTCAACACGCCCTTCTCCGTTCCCCAGCTCTGAGACAATCACGGTGTCCCCTACCAGAGGGGTAATTCCCTCCCGGCGAAACTTGCCCCTTGCGCGGCAGGTAAGGACTTCCTCGCCGGTATTAACATAGTAAAAGCCACTGAGGGCCTTTTGTATCCGTCCTCTTCCCATCAGGTAAATTGTGATTCACGAGATTGCGAGCTGTCCAGCTCGCCGTCAAAGTAAACTTTGACGGACTGCGTTCCAGAGCCGGATAGCAAAACCTCAAGCGTCCCCTGAGAGCAGGAGACGGTTTCGTGATACTGGGACTCGCCGTCTACCGTGATCTGCACGTCCACGATCTCCCGACCGTCCTGCGGCAGCTCAAAATTCTCCAAAATGGTTGCGGCGGCAAGGCCGGAGCTGACTTTAAACTTGATGGTGTCGCCCTCTTTCACCACCGTTGTGGGCTCAATGCTCTGCCAGACGATATTGCCGCCCGGTTCCGAGCTGTCCACCAGCTCCACATCGGCATCCGTACAGGTGAGCTTCCATGTGGTTTTCAGCTCCTGCCGGATTTTATCGATATTCTGCCCCACAAACTTTGGCACCGTGACCGGCTGTTCTTCCGTTCCCTTACTGACGTAAATCTTAACGGTGTCGCCCTGATTCAAGATTGCGCCCTTGGCAGGCTCCGTTCTGGTCACATATCCGCTGTTGACCGTGTCGGAAAACTCCTGATATTCCACGGAATCGTCAATCTTCAATTTCAGGTCGGAATCCTTGCTCAACGCTTTCAGCCGCAGCTTTGCTTCCTGAATATCCAAGCCGGTGACATCGATCATCTCCCCGGTATTGATCCCGGCGCTGACCCAAACCTGAATGACCAGATTTTCTCCCTTGCGGGGATTGCCGGATTCCGGGTCCTGACGCAAAATTTCGCCCTCTTCATATTCATCGCTGAACTCTGTGCCGACCCTTTGGATCTCAAAGATATCCTTGATACTCTCCAATCCTTCGGCCTCTTCCACCGTCTTCCCCAAAAGGTCCGGTACGGTATATTCCGTCGGGGCCTGCGCGCCAAAGGACCCGATGATTGAGCGGAACAGCACAACGACCAGCAGCACCGCCGCTACGCTCACCCCCGCGATAAGCGCCGTGCGGCGCTTGTTATTTTGGGGTGCCTGAGTCTCTTGCCGGTAGTCCCGCTCAATCGCGGCATCCCGGCTGTGGCGATGATTGATTCCCATCTCCGCCGCAACATGGGAGGTTGTACGCAGCGGGCGTGTAGGCTCATCTGCCTCCTCCGGACGCAGATCTCCCAACTCAAAGTCCAGATTGACACTGGGATTTTTGCGGAAAGATTCCAAATCTGCGATCATGGCGTCCGCAGAGGGGTAACGACGCTCTAAATCGGGCGCCATGGCCTTCATGCAGATCAGCTCAAGCTGTTCCGGAATCTCATGATTGATTTCACGCGGCGCCAGAGGGATTGAGCTCAGATGCTGAATTGCCACAGATACGGCGGAATCGCCCTCAAAAGGCAGCCGTCCGGTGAGCATTTCATACAGCACTACGCCGGAGGAATACACATCGGAACGTGCGTCCGTCCGGTCGCCGCGCGCCTGCTCCGGCGAAATGTAATGTACGGAGCCCAGTGCCTCCTGCGTCAGAGTCTGTGCGGAATTTTCAAGGCATGCAATTCCAAAATCTGCCACCTTAACGCTACCATCCCGCAGGACCATTACATTTTGAGGCTTGATGTCTCGGTGGACAATGCCACGGCTGTGCGCGTGGGAAAGGCCGCGCATGATCTGCGTAATAAAGTGCAGGGACTCCCGCCAATTTAATTGCCCACGCTTTTCCATATACTGCTTGAGCGTAATCCCATCGATTAGCTCCATGACGATATATTCGATATCTCCGCCACGGGAGACGTCATAAACGGAGACGATATTGGGATGAGAAAGCTGAGCAACTGCCTGAGATTCGGCGTTAAAGCGGCGGCGAAAATCCTCATTTTGCGCCAAATCGCTCCTCAAAATTTTAACGGCGACCAGCCGGTTTAGTCGATGGCATTTTGCTTTGTAAACCACAGCCATGCCACCGGTGCCGATTCGCTCTAAAATTTCATAGCGATTATCCAGCATTTTTCCGATATAGGAATCCATCTTACTTCTCCCTCCCCTCTTGCTGCATCAGCACGACGGTCACATTATCCGCCGCGCCGTGCTGTTTGGAAATTTCCAGCAGACGATTGATGCAAGTCTCCTCACCGCCGCCGTGGATGACCTCAAAAAGCATTTCCTGATCGGTGACTGTGTCGATCAGTCCATCTGTACAAAGCAGGAGATAATCTCCTTTTTCCATCTTGCAGATGTATCCATCACACTCCGCCACAAGATCAGGACCAAGTGCCCGTGTGATAAGGTTGCGATTGGGATGATGGCGCGCTTCTTCGGCCGTAATATCACCCCGATCCACCATGCTCTCCACCAGGGAATGGTCTTTCGTGATGCGGGTGATGCCGTTTGGCGTGATATGATAGGCCCGGCTGTCGCCCACATTGGTCACCACCGCACCGCCGTCATAGGAGACGGCAGACACCAGCGTGGTCCCCATATTGCGGCAGTCCTGATGGGCCTCAGCCGCCTCGCGAATGGCGCGATTTGCCG
>CAZKMN010000052.1:0-9780 GCA_964553905.1 uncultured Oscillibacter sp. | reverse complement strand
GGAAGCTGTCATGGATTATCTGGTGGATGAGTGCATCCAGGTGGAACAGACAGACAGCAGCGCGGAATAATGCTGCTTCGGGGAAATAAATATATATAAGGAGGCATCACTATGAAACTGGAATCTCTCAAACGCGTCCCCGTGGGATATCTGGACACTCCGCTGGAATCCCTGCCCGCTTTGACCCGGGAGCTTGGCCACGGCAAGCTCTATATCAAGCGCGATGACATGACCGGTCTGGCACTGGGCGGCAACAAAGCCCGAAAGCTGGACTACATCGTCTCCTACGCCTTGGAAAACAGCTACACGGCGCTGATGACCTTTGGCGGTGTGCAGACCAACCATGGGCGGTTGACTGTGGCGGCCGCCATTCGATACGGTCTTAAGCCCATTCTGGTCCTCAAGGGCGCCAAGCCCGATGAATTATCCGGCAATCTGCTGCTGGATCGACTGATGGGCAGCGACATTTACTTTGTGGACACCGCCGCTGCCGATGCGTTGCCGGAAGACCAGCGCGCCGAGGCCAAGCAGCGCTATCTGGACGAGTGCACCGCCAAAATTGTGGCGGACTATGCCGCCCGAGGCGAAAAGGTTCTCTCCATTCCCGTAGGTGGTCAGACCGTCATCGGCTCTGCCGGTTATGTGCAGGCCATCCCCGAAATCATGCGCCAGATGGAGGAGCAACACATTGAGGCCCGCCATCTGGTCGTTGGCTACGGTTCCACCGGCACCTTTGCCGGACTTTGGGCCGGCGCCAAGTATTATCACGCGCCCTTTGAAGTCATCGGCATCCCCATCGAGCCGGACTATCGCCCGGTGCAGGAGACCGTGGACTTCATCAACGAGCTCAGCCGTACCTTTGAGATGGGCTTTACCTGCAAGGCCTCCGATCTTCATCTGGAATGCGGCGAGGGCGACAATTTCTACGGCGGCGTAGGCTATAACGAGCCCGACGCCGTCACCCAGAGTTATCTGGAACAGCTTGCCCGGACAGAGGCCATTTTTGTGGACCCCTGCTACACCGGCAAGGTGTTTCACGGCTTTGTGGATCTGGTCCGCAAGGGCAAAATTGCCACGGACAGCGGCGCTATCTTCCTCCACACCGGCGGAGCGCCGGGTCTTTGGTCGAAGGAGCATCTGGACAGCATGCAGGCTGCCTACTGGTCTGACGAAGCGCGTGACAGCGTCCATGTCATGAAGCTTTGAGCGCACTTCCCCAAGCGCAGATCTCTTTTCAAAAGGGCCGCTTCTAAAGAAGCGGCCCTTTTTTGCCGGGAGCGCTCCCCTGCCGCGCAGCTTTCCCCAGCCCATCGGCATTGCAAACAGCGGCCGAACATGCTATTGTAAAAGCAGCTTTTTAAGAGGAAGGATGACAATTTCCGATGGATATTGTGGTTTTGGACGGCTATACCGAAAATCCCGGAGATCTCAGTTGGGCTCCGTTGGAATCCTTCGGCACGCTGACCGTTTATGAGCGCACCTCCCGCACGGACATTGCGGAAATTGCCGGACGTATCGGCAACGCGGAGATCGTGTTCACCAATAAAACGCCCATTACCGAGGACGTGCTCTCCCGCTGTCCCCGGCTCAAATTTGTGGGGGTTCTGGCTACCGGCTATAATGTGGTGGAGCTCGACAGCGCCCGCCGTCACGGCGTCGTCGTCTCAAATGTCCCCAATTACGGGACAGCCGCTGTTGCCCAGTTTACCATCGCGCTGCTGCTGGAGATCTGCCATCACGTTGCCCATCACAGCGACACCGTCCACGCCGGGCGATGGGCCGCCTGCCCCGACTTTTGCTACTGGGACACGCCTTTGATTGAGCTGGACGGCAAGACCATGGGCATCATCGGCTTTGGACGCATCGGGCAGGCCACCGGCCGCATCGCCAAAGCCATGGGGATGCGCCTTCTGGCCACCGGCTCCCGTCCCACGGAGGAGGGCCGCGCACTGGCGCAATATGTGGAGCTGGACACCCTTTTGCGCCAATCGGACGTGATCGCCCTCCACTGTCCCCTGCTGCCGAAAACCCAGCATCTCATTGACCGCGCCGCCATTGCCCGCATGAAAGACGGCGTGATTTTGCTCAACAGCGGTCGAGGCGGCTTGGTGGTGGAGCAGGATCTGGCCGACGCGCTCAACTGCGGGAAGGTTCGCGCCGCCGGGCTGGACGTTGTCTCCACGGAGCCCATTCAGGCGGACAATCCGCTGTTGCGGGCAAAAAACTGCCTGATTACGCCCCACATCGCCTGGGCCCCTCAGGAGAGCCGACAGCGGATTTTGGATATATCCGTAGAAAATCTGAGATCCTATCTCTCTGGCACGCCTATCCACGTTGTAACCTGATTCCCCGCGATGGGAAAGGAGGATTTCATGGCTAAAAAACTCGTTCTGGTCACACAGGCTGCCAGCACAGCTCCCACTTATGTCCAGCGCCTTTTTCAGTTTTTCGGCTCCAATATTACGCTGGAATCCTTCAGCGTGGAGCGCAACGACTACCCTGCCATGCCCACAGACGCAGATCTCTACATCGTGGCCGCCACCTCCACCGATGCGTTTAGTCAGGTGCTGTCTCTGGTTCCGCCGGAGCGCAAGGTCGTCTCCCCCTCTATTACCTTTTTTAAAAAGGAGATTGACGCGCTGTGCCAGCTCCCGCGGGGCACTCGCGCCATGCTGGTGAATCTCAGCGTACAAATGGCCATTGAGACGATTGCCGAGCTGAACCGTTTGGGCGTCACGCAAATTGAATTCACGCCGGTGTATCCCGGCTCCAGCTATCCGCCCAATGTGGAGCTGGCCATCACCCCCGGCGAGGCGCGCTATGTCCCGCCCACCACGCTGCGGGTTTTGGATCTGGGCCCCCGGGTCTTCTCTGCGGACACGCTTTTGGAAATTGCCCTGAAGCTGGGCTTCACTTGGTTCCCCAAAAGCGCGGAATTTCGCGCCTATGCGGATTCTCTGGCCGATCAGGGGCAAAGCCTCGCCTCCCTCTGGAGCGCCAACCTGAAAACCGAGACGTATCTGGACATTTTAATGGGTGCGCTGGAAACCGGCATTTTGGGCGTGGATATGGAGGACCGGGTCTTTGCGGCAAACTCCCTCGCCGAAACCATGCTTGGGCTGCGCCGGGACGATCTGATCGGACATTCGCTGATGCTCGCCTGCCGGGAGCTCGCCTCACAGGCTCCCGCCTCGGAGCGGCGGCAAAAAACCTCCCGCCTCATCAAGCTCAGCGGTGAGTATATCAATCTCTCTCTTGTGCCGGTGGACTGGCAGGGTGAGGGCATTGGCTGCTTTTTCCTGCTCCAGCGCTTTACGGAGGAGGAAAACCGCCAGCATCAGTTCCGTCTTCAGCTCTATCACCGGGGCTATCAGTCCAAATATGTGTTTGACGACATCATCGGAGAAAGTGCGGTCATGCTCCGCACGAAGCAGATTGCGGCAAAAATGGCCCGCACCGATTCCGCCATTTTGTTGACCGGGGAAAGCGGCACCGGCAAGGAGCTGTTCGCCCATTCCATCCACAACGCCTCCTCTCGCCGCGCCATGCCCTTTGTGGCGATTAACTGCGCCGCCCTTTCGGATTCGCTGTTGGAAAGCGAGCTGTTCGGCTATGACGAGGGCGCTTTTACCGGCGCGAAAAAAGGCGGCAAGCTGGGGCTATTTGAGTACGCCCACCGGGGTACGCTGTTTTTGGACGAGATCGAGGGCATGAGCCAAACGCTCCAAATCAAGCTGCTGCGGGTTTTGCAGGAAAAAGAATTCATGCACGTGGGCGGAAACCGCATCATTCCCACAGACGTGCGGATCATCGCCGCCTCCAACGAGGACATGTTTGAGCGCGTCCGCTCCGGCACCTTCCGAAAGGATCTCTACTATCGTCTCAACACGCTGCCCATTGAAATTCCGCCGCTGCGGGAACGGGGGGACGATCTCTTCTTGATTGCACATCACCTCATGGAAAAATCCGGCGCGTCCTTTTCCCTCTCCCAATCGGCGCGGGATGCTCTGCGCCGTTACCACTGGGACGGCAACGTCCGCGAGCTTTCCAATCTGGTAGAATACCTCTCCATGACCGGCGAGAGTTTGGTGGACTTTGAGGATCTTCCCGGCACCTTTCGCATGGAAACACCCGCGGTATCCGCGCCTTTGCCCGCCTCGGCAGAGAGCTTTCAAAAGGCATCCCGGGGACGGGAGGAGGGCTTCCGCTTTCTGCTTTGCGCTTTGGGCGAGCAGGAGGGCGGCATCGGTCGCGGACGGCTGTGCCAGTTGGCGCGGGAGCGGGGGCTGTCCCTGAGTGAGCAGGAAATCCGCGACATGCTCCGCGTCCTCAACAAGCTGGGACTTGCATCCGTCTCCCGAGGGCGAGGCGGCAGCCGCCTGACCGTTTCCGGGCGGGAGCTGCGCCTCTCCGTTCTTTAATTGGGTGATAAATTGGGTGAAGTTTATTAACTTCGCCCAATTTATTTTTCAAAACTATGCAGTTTTTGCAGAGTCTCTTCTCGTTTTCTTGTATGATTCTTCTGATTCACGATTTAAATTTCAGATATCTTTCACAAAAAATTAACGTTTTATTTACTTGGTACGTTTTTTGCTATATAATATGCATGCTGACAAGTCAACAGCAACGCAAGGAGGAAAGACATATGCAGTACAATTTCGACGAGCTGGTCGATCGCTCTCAAAACTATGCAGCCAAATTTGAAGAGGCCGCTCTTCACTATGGCACGAACAACGTGATTCCGCTTTGGATTGCGGACATGGACTTCCGCACTGCGCCGTCCATCGTAGAGGCCATCAAGGCCCGTGCCGATCAGGGAATTTTCGGCTACACGTGGCGCACGCCCAAGTATTTTGAGGCCATTGCCGCCTGGCAGCAAAAGCGCAACGGCTGGCTTCCGGACACGGAGCACATGGCATTTGCCCCCGGTGTGGTTCCCGGAATGCGGATGATGCTCTCCATGTTCACCAACCCCGGCGACAAAGTCCTGATTCAGCAGCCGGTCTATCATCCCTTTGCGGATGTGGTGAACAACACCGGCCGCAACCTTGTGGTCAGCCCCCTCAAGCGGGACGAGGCCGGCTACTACACGATGGATTTTGCGGATTTTGAGGCGCAGGCCAAGCAGGGCGTCAAGCTCTTCATTCTCTGCAATCCCCACAACCCCGTGGGTCGTGCATGGACCCGGGAAGAGCTCAAAACCGTGGGAGAGCTCTGTGTGCGCTATGGCATTGAGGTCATCTCCGACGAGATCCATTCCGACTTGATGCTGGATGGGCATCGCCACACCTGCATGGCTTCCATCTCCAAGGAGATTGCCGCCATCACCACCACCTGCATCGCACCCAGCAAGACCTTTAATCTGGCCGGGCTCCAGTCCTCCACCATCGTATTCAACACGGTGGAGAAGAAGGACGCCTACGTCAAAGCACTCAAGGAGATGGACATTGCCCGAAACAACTGCTTCTCTCTGGTCGCCACCATGGAGGCTTACGCCCATGGCGAAGAGTGGCTGGATCAGCTCCTTGTGTATCTCAGCGACAACATGCGCTTTATCCGGGAATTTTGTGCAAAGCATCTGCCGGAGCTGAAACCCAACACGCCGGAGGCAACCTACCTCTGCTGGATTGACGCCCGGGCTCTGGGCATGAATGGCGAAGACCTGAAACGTTTTTGTGTGGACAAAGCAGGTGTCGCCTTTGGTGACGGCGCAGACTTTGGATATGGCGGCGACGGCTTTTTGCGGCTCAACGCAGCCTGCCCCCGTGCAATCATCGAAAAAGCGCTGACCCAGTTGGAAAAAGCGGTTCGCAATCGTTAATTCCGAATCTTTATAAAACAGGAGGAGAAACTTATGGAAAACCAGAAAAAGCTTGGCGCTTCCGCATTCCTGCCCCTGATCGTGTTTTTGGCCCTGTATGTGGGCTGCGGCATTACCTTCACTCTGATGGGTGTGGAAAGTCCCTTTAGCCAATTCCCCCGTCATGTGGCGCTGCTGGCCGGCATCGCAGTGGCTCTGCTGCTGGCTCCGAAAATGAAGGTCAGCGAGAAGCTGGATGTGTTCTGCGAGAGCATGGGAAACTCCGGCGTCATGATGATTATTTTGATCTATCTGATGGCCGGTGGCTTTCAGGGCGCAGCCGCTGCCATGGGCGGTAAGGAATCCGTGGTCAATCTAAGCCTGCACTTCATCCCGGTGTCCCTGCTGATCCCCGGCGTGTTCCTGATGTGCTGTTTCATCTCCACCGCCATCGGAACCTCCATGGGCACCATTGCCGCCATGGCTCCTGTGGCCATCGGCGTGGCGCAAGGCGCCGGACTGAATCTCGCCATCGTGTCCGCAGCAGTCATCGGCGGCGCATACTTTGGCGACAACCTCTCCATGATTTCCGATACCACCATTTCCGCTGCACAGGGCTGCGGCTCCGAAATGAAGGATAAATTCCGCATGAACTTCTTCATCGCCCTCCCTGCCGCGGTAGTCGCCATGGTCCTCTACGGCATTATTGGCGGCGGCGGAAGCGGTTCCATCGAGTCCGGCGCTTACAGCATTTTGCAGGTTCTTCCCTACATCGTGGTGCTGATTACCGCTCTGATGGGAATCAATGTGGCTGTCGTGCTGTTTGTCGGCATTCTGATGACCGGCGTGATCGGCATGGCGCAGGGCACCATCGGCTTTTTCGCATGGGTACAGGCCATTGCCGGCGGCATGAGCGATATGTTCTCCATCAGCATCGTCGCTGCCCTGATTTCCGGCATCATCGGTCTTGTTCGCCATTACGGCGGCGTGGAATGGCTGGTCGGCGCCATCACCTCCAAAATCAGCAATCGCCGCGGCGCTGAGTATGGCATCGGCCTGCTCTCCGGCGTGTTGTCTGCCGCCATGGTCAACAACACCATCGGCATCATCGTCACCTGCCCCATGGCCAAGGAAATCGGCAAAAAATACGGCATTGCTCCCAAGCGTCTTGCCAGCTTGGTGGATATCTTCGCCTGCGCTTTCCTGGCGCTGATGCCCCACGACGGCGGCATGCTGATCGTCACGGAGCTGGCCGGCGTGTCCCCCCTGAGCGTGCTGAAATATTCCTTCTATATCTTCGCGCTCATCATCGCAACCTGCGTTACCATCCAGTTCGGTCTGCTGCGTACTCCCGAAGAAAAAGCCGCAGCAGCCGCACAGAAAAAAGCCGCAATCTGATTGCTCTTTTTCAAAAAAACTGCGCCGGAGCATCGCTCCGGCGCAGTTTGTATTTGAAAAGAACTCCGAGAATTCGCGGCTAAAAGGTGCGGCCAATAGCACAGCTCAGTGGCACGGCGCAATGGCACGGCTTAATAGCGCCGCACAACGGCCGCTACCTTGCCTAAAATTTCCGCATGGGTCCCGTCAATGGGAGAATAGGCGTCGTTTTCCGGCAACAGCCAGATCTGACCGTTGCGTTTGGAAAAGCGCTTCACTGTGGCCTCCTCGCCCAAAAGCGCCACCACGATCTCGCCGTTATTGGCGGTGCGTTGCTGCTTTACCACGACCAGATCGCCGGGCAAAATTCCTGCATTCAGCATGGATTCGCCCCGCACGCGCAGCGCAAAAAATTCTCCTTGGTGGCCACCGGTATCAAAGGTCAAATAGTCCTCAATGCACTCCTGCGCCAGAATAGGCGAGCCTGCCGCCACATTGCCCACGACCGGCACGCGGTCCTCCTTTGGGGAATCGACCAGCGTAATTGCCCGGCCCTTGCCGGCGCCCTTTTCAATCACGCCCGCTTCCTCAAGATGCTTGAGATGAAAGTGGACCGTGGAAGGCGACTTCAGCCCCACAGCCTCTCCGATCTCCCGCACAGAGGGGGGGTATCCCTGCTCCCGGATGCAGGAAACAAGATATTCGTAAATTTTCTGCTGCATTTTGGATAGCTCCGGCATAGGCTCCTCCTTTTTCCCGCAGGCACGCTTTCTTATGTTGCAGTATATCACACCTTCCTGTTTAATGCAACATTTGTTCCATTTATTTTTACGGAGATTCCAAGAAAAAGCAGCGCATTTTTCGGAAAAGCCCTTGAAATCAGGGCAAAACTATGGTAACATGAATACCTGTGAAATAATTGTTCATGCATATGCATATAGAAATTGTTGGAGGTTTTCCCTATGGACGCTTTGACTCTCGTAATTACCATTTTGCAGCTGCTCTGCGGCCTTGCCATCATCCTGATCGTTCTGTTCCAGTCTGGCAAGAGTGCCGGTCTGTCCGGCGCCATCGGCGGTGTGGCCGATTCTTTCCTCGCCAAAAACAAGGCCAAGACATTGGACGCCAAGCTTGCCCGTGCTACTAAGTGGGTGGGTGCCGTGTTCCTGGTGCTGACCTTTATCCTGCTGATTTTGCAATAATTCAGGAGTTTTTAGACAAAGCGAGAGCCGCCGAAGATTTCGGCGGCTCTTTTTTACGCAGGTGGATCGCCATTGCGGATGAAGACGCCGGCCTGCGGCTCCACGCCGTTGAGCGCCAGCAACTCCTCCACTGTTACAAAAACATATCCCTTTTCTTGCAGGGCATCCACAATTTGCAAGGCGGCGTCTACCGAGGTATTATAAATATCGTGCAGCAAAATAATTGAGTTGGGCTTCACGTGCTTCAAAACGGATTGCACCACCGCCGGTGTATTTTTGACTTTCCAATCCTCCGGGTCCACGGACCACTTCACCAGCGGCACTGTGATCTCCGGGCTGACGCTCTCATCCAGTAGTCCATAGGGCGGTCGCAGCCAGTAGCTCCGCCCTTCTCCCAATCGCTTTCGCAGCAGGGCATCTGTCTTCAGGACCTCTTCCCGGGCCTTTCCGGCGTCTCCTTGCAGTCGCACGTGGCTCCACGTGTGATTTCCCACCTGATGGCCCTCGGCCCGCATCCGCTCGACCAGATCGCCGCAAGCATCGATTCGATTTCCAACCAAAAAAAATGTGGCGCTGGCGCCGCGCTGGCGCAGGCCGTCCAGCAGACGATCTGTGGTGCCGCGCCGCGGGCCATCGTCAAAGGTCAATGCCACATAGAAAGTCTCCTGCGGCAAAACAGCCGGTGCGCTGACAGGCATTGTTGTTTCGGCTGCACGGATCCCCAGAAGCATCCACACCAGCAGCGACACGCCCAGCCATTTTCGTCGCGCCATCTCACTCCCACCTGCCTTTACAAACTAGTCTTTGCCGGCGGGAAGAAATTAGAGCTGTTAAAACTTTCTTTTTTTAAAGCCTGCGTCCTTTGCAAAGGACGCAGGCTCTTTTCATGCATCAGATCATGTACGCGAAATTGAAAAACAAAATTCGCAAAAGATTCAAAAAAACGATTCCGCCAATGATCCATCCCAGTACCTGCTGGGCCGTGATCGGTTTGGTCGGTTTCTTTTCCCGCGCAGTCCGAATGGGTTCCGGGCGCTTAACGCCACGGCGGGGACTGTCGGCGTCAAAGGAGATCTTGCGCCGCTGACGGGCTTCTTCATGCAATTCCTGATGGAGAAACGAGTCGGCATGTCCCGCCT
Organism: uncultured Oscillibacter sp.; assembly: GCA_964553905.1. Lineage (GTDB taxonomy): Bacteria > Bacillota > Clostridia > Oscillospirales > Oscillospiraceae > Oscillibacter. The sequence goes on along the minus strand of CAZKMN010000052.1, from coordinate 262 downwards.
CATTCAAGCCATCCACCCGAACGACGCTGCCGTCCGCACCGATGCGGGTGCTGCGGGGCGGCTGGTTGAACGCACCGCACTTGGGGCAAAAGCCGTCCTCTTCATAATCATAGTGTTTGCCGCATTCACAGCATCGAACGCTTCGCATGGCCGCGCCTCCTTTTTCTGAGTACACTTATCATAGCACAGTTTCCGCCTGTTGAAAAGAAAGTAAGCGTCAAACGGGCAGGAAAAAACGGGCTCGCCAAAGTAGGCAAGCCCG
>CAZKMN010000051.1:0-10277 GCA_964553905.1 uncultured Oscillibacter sp. | reverse complement strand
TTTAGGGGTGGTCGTCGCGGTGGCGGGCATTTGGTTTTTGCGCCGTCCCGGGACAGCGCAGACTGTGGGCCAGTATACCGCGGTGCAGGCGGAGAAAAAGGACCTGACCGTGACCGTGACCGGAACCGGCACCTTGCAGCCGGCAGATTCCTATCAGGTCACCACGCTGCTCACGGGGTCCATTCTCTCTGCACCCTTTGAAGAGGGAGATCTGGTGGAGAAGGATCGCCTGCTTTATACCATGGACAGCGAGGACGCTCAGGGCAATCTGAGCCGCGCCGGAATTTCTGTGGAGCAGGCGCAGCTTGCCTATCAGCAGGCGCTGGAGGCGCTTTCGCCCAAGGCGACGATCTCCGGCACGATCAACGAGGTCTATGTCCGCAACGGCCAGAATGTAACAGCCGGAACAGCGCTTGCAAAAATCGTGACAGATACGGATTTGACCATTGACTTTTTATTTACGTACACCGATCCGAACCAGTTTTACATCGGGCAGAGTGCCACTGTGTTTATCGGGGATCTCGCGGGCTCGGTACAGGGAAGCGTCACGGCTGTGTCGGACGCTACCGCGGTCACCAGCAACGGCAAGCAGTCCTGTACAGTGCGTGTGAAAGTGGCCAATCCCGGCGTCATCTCCGAATCCTATACGGCCTCCGCCGCCATCGGCAGTTATCTCAGCTATGGCAGCGCACCGATTACCATGGCTGAGTCCAACGTGGTCTATGCGACCGGTTCCGGCACAGTCAGCGGGTTTTCCAAGCTCTCCGGCAGCACGGTGACCAAGGGCGAAACGCTTTGCACACTGGAATCGGAAAGCAATCGCACGCAGGTGAAAACGGCAAAGCTGAGCGTGGAGACAGCACAGCTTTCTGCAAGCACCGCCCGAGACGCGCTGGGTGATTACGCCATCAAGTCCCCCATTGCCGGCACGGTGATCGAAAAAAAGTTTAAGACCGGCGACAAGGTGGACGGCGTCAGCTCCGGTACGCTGGCGGTGATCTATGATCTGAGCTCGTTAAAGATGGAAATGAATGTCAATGAGCTGGATATCGGAAAGGTGCAGGTGGGTCAGACGGTGGAGATCGCTGCGGCTGCGCTGCCCGGTCAGAGCTTTTCCGGCGTGGTGGAGAAGGTGAGCATCAACGGAACGACGACCAACGGCTTTACCACTTATCCCGTCACCGTTACGCTGGGAACCTATGGCGATCTGAAGCCGGGAATGAATGTCTCCGCCACGATCATCGGGGAAACGGCGCAGGGGGCACTTTGCGTTCCGCTGAACGCGGTTAGCCGTGGCAATACTGTTCTCGTTCCGGCTGAGGGCGCCATGGCGCCGGACGGCGTGACGGTGATTGACGAGACAAAGCTGGAAGAGCGTCCTGTCTCGCTGGGCCGGAATGACGAGCAGTCGATCGAAATCCTCTCCGGTCTGGAAGAGGGAGAGACTGTGCTGGTGAAGGATCAGATCGCCGCCGGAATGGGAGGCTGATCGCCTTGGAGCATCTCATTGAACTGAAAAATGTTTATAAGATCTATCAGATGGGCGATGAGGCGGTCCACGCGCTGGACGGCGTGACGCTTACCATTGACCGGGGAGAATTTGTGGCGATTGTGGGACAGTCCGGCTCCGGAAAATCCACGGCCATGAATATTATCGGCTGTCTGGATGTGCCCACCGGGGGCACCTATCACTTGGGCGGAATTGACGTGTCCACCATGGATGATGACGAACAGGCGGAAATCCGCAATAAAATGCTGGGCTTTATCTTTCAGCAATATAACCTGATCCCCAAGCTGACGGTTCAGGAAAACGTGGAGCTTCCTCTTTTGTATGCGGGAATCGATGCGGAGGAACGCCGGGACCGCGCGTTGCAGGCGCTGGAACGGGTGGGACTGGCGGATAAGCGCAAAAATCTGCCCAGCCAGCTCTCCGGCGGTCAGCAGCAGCGGGTTTCCATTGCCCGGGCGCTGGCGGGAAAACCCTCTGTTATTTTAGCCGATGAGCCCACCGGCGCGCTGGATTCCAAAACAGGCCGGGAGGTGCTGGGCTTTTTGCAAAAGCTCAATGCGGATGGCGATACGGTGGTGCTGATTACCCACGATAATTCCATTGCGGTCAAGGCGCGCCGCATTGTTCGCCTGCAAGATGGACGGATTCTTTATGACGGGGATTCAACAGATCCACGGGCCGTGGTCCGTCCCGGGGAAGAAGTGGAGGCAGAGGCATGAATTTCACACAGTCATTCAAGCTGGCGCTGAAATCCCTGCGAACCAGTAAAATGCGGGCGTTTCTCACGATGCTGGGTATCATCATCGGCGTGGGAGCCGTGATCGTCATCATCTCGCTGGGCAACGGCATGCAGGGACTGATGAACCAGCAGTTTGACCGCTTGGGTGCAAATCTGATCCAAACCTCCATCTGGGGCAGAGGAGACGGTACGACGCTCACGGTAGACCCGGATGAGATGTATGCCCTGGCGGGGGAGTATCCGGAGGTATTCTCCGGCGTGTCCCCGTATGTGAGGACCAATGCCAAGGTCCGCCACGACAGTACCACCTATGAGCGCACTACGGTGTACGGCGTCAGCGAGGTCATTTTCAATGCGGACCGCGGAGAGACGCTGGATGGGGAAACGGTGGAACAGGGACGATTCCTCCAGTATATCGATGTGGAGCGCAGTCAAAATGTTTGTGTGATCGGCGCTTTTTTGGCGCAGGATGCGTTTCACGGCGATGCGCTGGGGCAGACGCTGAGCATCGGCGGAGTGCCTTATACGGTGATCGGCGTTTTTAAGCAGAGCGCTGACGCCACAGAGGGAAGTCAGGACGATCAGATCTACCTCTCCTACAACAATGCCATGCAGCTCTCCGGCACCCGGACGGTGGGAATGTATCTCTTCACGTCCACCAGCCGGGATACGGCTCCAGCTGCGAAGAGCATTTTGGAGAAAAAGCTGTACGATGTCTTTCAGGACACCGACGCCTATTACGTGCAAACGGCGGCGGAAATGATGGATTCCATGAATTCTATGATGAGCGCCATGATGCTGATTTTGGTGGCAATTGCGGCGATCAGTCTGCTGGTGGGCGGCATCGGGATCATGAATATCATGCTGGTTTCCGTCACGGAGCGGACGCGGGAGATCGGAATCCGCAAATCTCTGGGCGCCAAGCGGCGGGATATCCGGCGACAATTTATCATTGAGGCCGGGACGACCTCCGCCATCGGCGGGCTGCTGGGCATTTTGTTCGGCTGCCTCACAGCCACCGGCGCCGGAATTCTGATCGGCGGAATGGTGACGGCCCAGATGGGCGGCGGGACCTTCAATGCCTCGCCTACTCTGGGCGCTGTGGCGGTGAGCTTCGGCGTTTCTGTCGGCATCGGCATCCTCTTTGGATATCTTCCGGCAAATAAGGCGGCAAAGCTCAATCCAATCGACGCTCTGCGCTACGATTGAAAAAGAGCAGGCAGACGCAATTTGCGTCTGCCTGCTTCGTTTTTCAGGTTTCCTTACAGGGTTTCCAGCAGTTTTTCACCTGCGCGGTAGATATCTCCCGCGCCCACGGTCAGAATCAGATCTCCCGGCTGAGCCAGCTTTCGTAACTGCTCGGTGACCTTATCCAGCGTGGAGCAGTAAACGGCTCCGGGAAGATTCCGGCACAGATCGGCGGAGGAAATGCCCAGCGTGTTTTGCTCCCGGGCAGCGTAGATCTCAGCTAAAATGACAATGTCGGGCAGACGCAGTTCCTCCACAAACCGGTCGAAGAGCTTGGCGGTCCGAGTGTAGGTGTGGGGCTGGAACGCCACGATCAATCGCTTGTAACCGAGGGAGGAGGCGGTGGTCAATAGCGCGTGCAGCTCGTCGGGATGATGGGCATAATCATCATAGACGTCCGCACCGTGAAAGCTGCCCTTGCGCTCAAACCGCCGACCGGCTCCGGTAAAGGAGGCAAGTCCCTCCTCCACGGCGCTTCCCGGCAGACCCAGTGTATAGGCGGCGGAGGCGGCAGCCAGCGCGTTGAGAATGTTGTGGCGACCGTAAACGTGCAGCGTGACGTGGGCGTAGAGCGCGCCGCGGATCATGATGTCAAATTCGGGGCAGCCGTCCGTGTCCTTGAGATTGGCGGCAGTGCAGTCGGCGGTATGCTCCAGCCCGAAGTAAAAGACCGGGCGGCCCAAATCGGCGACGGACGCCATAGCGCCTGCGTTGTCGGCGTTGGCAATGACAGCGCCGGAGGCAGGCGGCAACTGGGCGAAGCGGTGGAAGGAATGCTCGATGTCCTCAAGATCCTTGAAAAAGTCCAAATGATCCGGTTCCACATTCAAAATCACAGCCACGGTGGGGAAGAAGCTCAAAAAGCTGTTGCAGTATTCGCAGGATTCCAGAATGATCGTGTCGCCCCGGCCCACCCGATAACCGGAGTGCAGCAGCGGCAGCGTCCCGCCAATCATAACGGTGGGGTCTTTTTGCGCCGCCATGAAGATGTGCGTACACATGGAGGTCGTGGTGGTCTTGCCGTGGGTGCCGGAGATGCAAAGAGCGTTGGGATAGCGCTGCATAATGACGCCCCAAGCCTGTGCGCGCTCGTAAACGGGAATGCCACGCGCCACGGCACCGGCAATTTCGGGATTGCTGTCATGGACGGCGGCGGTGCGGATCACCAGATCGCAGTCGCCCAGATTTTCGGCATTGTGGCCCACGGATACGGGAATGCCAAGCGTACGCAAATGCCTGACCGTGTTGCTTTCGGACATGTCGGATCCCTGTACCTGAAGGCCCATGCCGGAGAGGACTTCGGCCAACGGACACATGGATACGCCGCCGATTCCCACCAGATGGGCTTTGGTACCGGGGACGATCAGATCGCGAATGGGTAGGGGATTGTTCATCATGGAAAAGAACTTCCTTTCAAACGCCCCGCATTGCAAAGGCGGAAAAAGCGTTATATAATTATAAGCATCTTATTATAGTACGCGGTCGACGGAAATGCAATCAAAAGGAGGTGAATGGCATGAAAATGTTCCCAGAGGATGTGCGTGAGATTTTAAAAACACTGGAAACAGCCGGATTTCAGGGCTGGTGTGTGGGCGGCTGCGTGCGCGATTTGCTGTTGGGGCGCACGCCGCAGGATTGGGACGCCACCACTGATGCGCTGCCGGAGGAGATGCTGTCTCTCTTTGCCGGACGGGCTGTCCCCACCGGGCTTCCCCATGGAACGATCACCGTCCGCACGGCGCAAAGAGCCGTGGAGATCACCACATTTCGCTGCGATGGCGCATATCGCGACCACAGGCGGCCGGAGCAGGTCACATTTACAACCTCGCTGGAGCAGGACTTGCTGCGCCGGGATTTTACCGTCAACGCCATGGCGATGAATCTGCAAGGAGATTTTTGCGACGTATCCGGCGGGCGTGAGGATCTCGAACGCGGAGTGCTTAGATGTGTGGGCGACCCGGAGCGCAGATTCCGGGAGGATGCGCTGCGGATGATGCGCGGGCTGCGCTTTTCCGCCGTGCTGGGGTTTTCCATCCAGCCGGAAACGGCTGCCGCCATCCATGAAAACCGGGCATTGCTGAGGGAAATTGCTTCGGAGCGTATTTGGACGGAGCTCTCTAAGCTGTTGCCGGGCCGGGACGCAGCCCGGATTTTACGGGCCTATCCTGACGTTTTCGGGGCTTTCTGGCCGGAACTGCTGAGCATGGTGGGATTTCAGCAGAAAAATCCGCACCACTGCTATGACCTTTGGGAGCATACGCTCCATGCCGTAGAAGCCGCACCGCCGGATTTGATTCTGCGCTGTACCATGCTCTTACACGATGCTGGAAAGGCAAAAACCTTTACACTTGATGAACGTGGCGTCGGCCACTTTTACGCGCATGCCGCCCGCAGTGGCGATCTGGCGGACGCCATGCTCGGCAGAGTGCGGGCGCCTACTGCGGTCCGGGAGACGGTGGTGCGGTTGGTGAAATATCACGACCGCCCGTTTCCCGCAACGGCCCCCGGGGTGCGAAAAGCGCTGCGGCAATTTGGAGAGCAGGATTTTCGGCGGCTGCTTGCCGTACAGCGGGCGGATTGCGCGGCGCTGGCGCCTCCATTTCGCGCGCGGCAGAGCGAACCGGATCAGGTGGAGCGGCTCTTGGATGGCCTTTTGGCAGAAGAGACATGTTTTTCCCTTAAACAGCTTGCTGTAAATGGAAAACACTTAACACAAATTGGATATCGTGGCCCGGCGGTAGGAGCAATGCTCGCTGAGCTTTTGGACGACGTGGTCAACGAAAAACGGCCTAATGACCGCGACACGCTGCTGGCATATGCCCGCCGGGCCTATGCCGCCAAAACGGATAAGACAGGAGACACCGGGGAAAAATGACAGCGTAAGGGGCAGCTTTATGTGGATGGAGCTGCGCTGCCACAGTCGGCAGCCAGCGTTGCCGGGGCAATCCCGCGGGATCGCAGCACGCGGTTGAGATCCGCCAGAACCCGCTTTTTCTCGGCGCTCCACAGCGGCGCCAGCAGATCCTTTTTCGGCCCGTCTCCCGTGAGACGATGGATGACGACATGATCCGGCAGAAGCTCCAGCGCATCTGCCACCAGAGCGTAGTATTCCTCCGGGGTCAGGATTTTGACGTTCCCTTGACGGTAATCGTCGGCAAGCTGCGTGCCGTTTAAAACGTGGAGGAGCTGCAATTTTACGCCGTCGGTCTGCTGGCCTGCAAAAGCCACAGAGTCCAGCATGTCCTGCCGCGTCTCTCCCAGCAGCCCGAAAATGAGGTGCGTGATGCGGTGAACGCCGAGTGTTTTCAACTGCTCCATGGCGCGTGTATAATCAGCCAGCGGGTAGCAGCGGTTGATGCGCTGCGTGGTGGATGCATGGATTGTTTGCAGACCCAATTCAACCCAGAGCGGCTTTTGCAGGGCAAGGCGCTCCAGCATGGCCAGCGCTTCTGGCCCCAGACAATCCGGCCTTGTGGCAATGGAAAGCCCAACGATGTCGGGAGAATTTGCGGCTTGCGTGTATATATGCTCCAGCGCCTCCAGATCCCCGTAAGTGCCGGTAAAGCTTTGAAAATAGGCGATATAGCGAAGATTCTCGCCCTTTTTGCCAAGGCACTTTTTTGCGCTTGCAAGCTGCTGGTCCAGCGAGAGGGAACCGGAGGCTGCAAAGTCTCCGCTTCCGCCACGGGAACAGAAGGTGCACCCGCCGCTGCCTGCGGTGCCGTCTCGATTGGGACAGGTCGTCGCTGCGGAGAGAGCCAGTTTATAAACCTTGCAGCCAAATGTCCGGCGACAGTATAAATTTGCACTGATATAGGCCTTTGCCACGACAAAACCTCCCTGCTCAAAGGGTTGTGGCGCTTAAAATGCGCCACAACGCAGACGCTTATTTTGCGGCATTCCACGCGAAAAGAAGCGGATTTTTTTACCGTAACATGTTTTTCCTTCCTTTTCAAGAGCTCGTGTGACTGACTGATGGCGGAAAAGGAAAAAAACAAGGGGCCAGAGAAGAAACGGGTGACAAATATCTTGCTTTATTTGATGAAAACATGTACAATTTAACTGCTGTAAAGACCTTCTCTTTGCCGGAAACGGATCCGCCGTTCCACGAAAAAATATGCGCGATTGCACCGGAGGGATTGCCATGGTTTCACAAGAACGCAGAGAGTTCAATCGCCGGGAAATTCTGACGGCGTCCATCAAGCTGTTTGCCCTGCAAGGGATCGCCGCCACCACCATCTCTCAAATTGCGAAGGCGGCGCATGTGGTGGATCGGACGGTCCTCAATATCTTTGGTTCCAAGGACAATCTTTTGCTGGAAGTCATGACCGGACTTTCCGGTTTGCTTAGTGGGCGGCTGGAAAACCTGATCGCCTCGGAGCGGTATCGCACGGCTGTCGGGCTGGAGCAAGTCATGCTGCTTCAGCGGGAGCGCGCCGCAATTTTGCTGCAAGAACCGGAAATGCTGTTGCTTTTGAGCGAGATGAAAATTTGGGCGGCGCGGACTCATGCGGAGAATGAGCTGGTCCAACGATATACAAACGACGTTCACTATATGGAGTCGATTTTTTGCTCTGCGCTGGAGACGGGAATCCGTGACGGCAGCATCCGTGGCGAATTGAATATTCCGGCGGCTCTTTCCATTTTAGTGACTGCATATCGGGCGGTTTTGCAGCAGCTTGCACAGAACCAAATAGAGCGTGAGACCAGCACGCCGGTCCCTGTGGAAACGGAGCTGGAGCTCTATCTCAAGATTCACCGCTTGGCTTTGTCTGTACAGAGCCGGTCGTAGATTCGGTTGCGTTTTTCCAAAACCTGGTGGAAAATCAGCGGTCCCGGGACGGCTCCAAAACCTGAAACAGATCACAAAACACCCTCCGATGCGAAAAAATCGCACCAGAGGGTGTTGGTTTATTTTAAGAACGGAACGTGGAATGCCAAAACCGAAAAAATTCGGAGAGAGGATGTCGCTTTTGGCTGAAAAGACATCGGTATGCGTGAAGATGGGATGCGCTTTTCGGGAAGCAGACCTGCGTGGCGCCACCTTAAATCTCTATCTTGGCTGGGAATTGCATTTACAAAGAGCAATATTTGGCCGCGAAAAGCCTTGCGGTTACACCTTTTGATAGATCCGGGGAACGCGATTTCGGAGATTGCACGTTACTGCGCTTGGCCCAAGGCCCAGCGGCCCGTAGAGCCATTCGCACGGGATGCGGGCGTCGCCCTCGCCCCCCATCAAAAGGACCTCGTCCCCTGGGGATACCGGAGAGAGCCCGGTGACATCCACCATAAACATATCCATACAGACGCGCCCCACAACAGAGCAGACGTGTCCGCCAATCCTTACGCGGCCCAAATTGGTCAAATTGCGAAAATACCCGTCTGCATCGCCTGCGGTCACGACGGCAAGCGTCATGGGCCCGCTGGCAACGGCCTGTCGACTGTAACTGATCGGGGTCCCGGGAGCTACGGTGTGGACAGCGGCAACGCGGGCTTTCCAAGTCAAAACCGGTCGGAATTCGATGGGACGGAGCATGGCGCTCTTTGGCAAGAGCCCGTAGAGCACGGTGCCGACCCGGCAAAGATCCAAGGCGTATGCGGGGGAATTTACAGTGGCCGGCGAATTGCAGCAATGCCGCAGCCCAAGCGAAATTCCCCGCTGGCGCAGTGCCAGACAGATCGCCTGAAAGCGGTCAAACTGGAGCTTTGTATAGGCTTCATCCTCCGGTGTGTGACCGTAGGAACTGGAAAAGTGAGTGAAAATTCCTGTTACATGAAGCTGCGGCGTGGAATAGGCCGCTGCGGAGTCCTCAACGGCGGCGGAAAACGCATCCTCATAACAAAGATAGCCGATCCGGCTCATTCCGGTGTCCAGCTTCAAGTGGCAGGATACCGTGACGCCGGCAAGCGCGGCACAATCTGCCAGCGCGGCGGTATACGCGGGGGAGAGAAGCGTCTGGGTAAGGCGTTCCTCGGCAAGGACTGCGGCGGCCTCCGGCGGCGTGTACCCCAAAATCAGGATTTCCTGTTTCACACCGGCGTGACGCAGCTCCAACGTTTCGGAAATGCAGGCTACCCCGATCCAGTCGTCAGGAAACAGAGCGGCCAAAGCCTGGGCGCAGGGAACGGCTCCGTGACCATAGGCGTCGGCTTTTAAAATATGCATCAATCGGCATTCGCCGGGCAGCAGGGCGTGCAGCGTGCGGCAATTGGACTGCAAGGCGTTGAGATCGATTTCTGCCCAACAGCGACTTGTATTCAAATCCATGGAAAACCTCCTGAAGCATCTAAACAAACTGCAAAAATAGCTTAAAAATACGACGTTGTATTTATTGTGTATTTTAAATACATTTTATAAAATGGAAGACAGGATGTCAAGAGCAACGCTACAAAAATACGCGGCTACACGGCGGCTTTCGATGTATAAAAAGCGATCGCAAAGACAGAGCCGTCTTTGCGATCGCTTGTGCGATTGATGTGTGTCAGGTAGGGATGGACTGCTTTTCCAGAATTTGAAGGACGTTTCGCTGGGCCTCAGCCAAATGGATCTGCAAAACGGAGATGGTTGAAGTCGCATCGCGATGCAGCATTCCGTCCAAAATGCTGATGTGTCGGGCGATAGAGCTCTCTGTCTGCTCATCTGCGCTGAGGGAAAAGAGACGGACAGATTGCAGAACGCTGTACACCCGGTCGGTCAGCTCGCGCAAAAACTGGTTTCCCGAAAACCGAATGATGCTGTCGTGCAGCTCGCTATCCAGCCGCAGATATTCATCGGGGTTG
>CAZKMN010000050.1:0-10379 GCA_964553905.1 uncultured Oscillibacter sp. | reverse complement strand
GTTCTGGCAGCCCGGATTCGTCTGGAGACTTTGAAAGTCATCCACTCCCGCGGCTTCGGTCACGTGGGCGGATCTATGGATCTGGCCGATTTGATGGCCGTTTTATATGGAGAGGTCATGAAATTCGATCCCCAAAACCCCCGTTGGGAAGATCGTGACTGGCTGGTTTTATCCAAGGGCCACGCAGGCCCCGTGGCTTACGCCACCTTTGGCCTGATGGGATATTACCCGCTGGAGGAGGCCTATACCCTCAACCAGCCCCACACCAAGTTCCCCAGCCACACCGACCGCAAGCTCACCCCCGGCGTGGATCTCACCACCGGCTCTTTGGGTCAGGGCGTGTCCACTGCCATGGGCGCCGCGCTTGGCAACAAGATTGACGGCCGCGACAACCACGTTTTCCTGGTCGTCGGCGACGGCGAGGCTGACGAGGGTCAGGTTTGGGAGGGCTTCCACTTTGCCTATGCCCACAAGTTGGACAACGTGGTGGTCTTCATCGACAAAAACGGCTATCAGCTCGATGGCAAGACCGATGACATTCTGGCCCACGGCGATCTGGCCGCCAAGGCCGCCGCATTCGGCCTCTATACGCAGGAGATCGACGGTCACGATGTGACCGCTATCTACAACGCCATCCAAAACGCCTACGCCAAAAAGGGCGTGCCCTCCTGCATCGTGCTGGACACCTGCAAGGGCAAGGGCGCTACTTTTGCAGAGCCGAAGCACGACCACTCCTCCCAGCCCAATGAGGAGCAGTGGGCCGAGGCCATTGCCGCATCCGAAAAGGCTCTTTCTGAGCTGGAAAACGCATAAGGAGGGTGAGATCCATGAATGTAAAACTGATTGGCAAACACGAAAAAGATTCCCGCGCCTGCCGCGATGGTCTCGCTCTGACGCTGAACGAGATGATGGCAGAGGACAAGTCCATCTGCTATGTAGACTGCGACCTGATGGGCTGCATTAACACCAAAATGCTTCAGAAGAATTACCCCGACCGTGCCTTTGAGGCCGGTATCGCCGAGGGCAACGCCGCAGGCGTAGCCGCCGGTCTTGCCGCCACCGGCAAGAAGGTGTTCTTCCATTCCTTCGGCACGTTCTCCTCCCGCCGCTGCTATGACCAGATTTACATGTCCGCCGCTTACGCCGGACTGACCGTTCACGTGCTGGGCTCCGACGCCGGCGTGACCGCCGCGTTCAACGGAGGCACCCACATGCCGCTGGAAGACGCCGGCATGTATCTCTCTATCCCCGAATCCACGGTGCTGGACCCCGCCGACTACGCGCAGCTTGCAAGCATCACCCGCGGCCTTGTGAAGATCAACAAGGGCGTCACCTTCACCCGCTTTGTCCGCAAGGGCATCATCAAGGTCTATGACGACGGGTCTGAATTTGAGATCGGCAAGGGCGTTGTCCTCCACGAGAGCGACAAGGACGTTGCCACCATCATTACCTCCGGCATCATGGTGGACGAGTCCCTCAATGCCTATGAAGCCCTCATGGCCGAGGGCATCTCCGTCCGCGTGATCGATATGTTCACGTGGAAGCCGCTGGACGAGGAGCTGGTCATCAAGGCAGCAGCCGAGACCGGAGCCATTGTCACGGCCGAAAACCACAATGTCACCTGCGGTCTTGGCAGCGTTGTGGCCAACTGCCTGGCCAAAAACTGCCCCACCGTGCAGGAATTTGTGGGCGTACAGGACACGTTCGGTCAGGTGGGTCCTCAGGACTTCCTGATGGACGAGTACGGTCTGCGCGCCGCAAACATTGTCTCTGCGGTGAAAAAGGCAATCGCACGCAAGTGAGCTGTCGGCTTGCTTGCGGGTACCCGTAAGCAAGCCGTTCCCCAAAATCATTTTTTAAAGGAGTAGATTATTATGGCAATGGATTCTTTTTCCGCCTCTTTGATGGCCGATAAGCGCGAGATCATCTTTGCGCCTACCGTTTATAAGTTTGACACCTTTGCCCACATGGCTGAGGAATTTAAGCTCGGTGAGCGCGACGTGGTGCTGACCAACGAGTTTATCTACACCCCGTTCATGAAGGAGCTGAACCTGAAGTGCAACTTCGTGTTTCAGGAGAAGTTCGGCGCTGGCGAGCCCTCTGAGGCCATGATCCAGACCATGTACGACGCCATCCCCTATGACAGCTATGACCGTGTCATCGCTGTGGGCGGCGGCGCCATCATGGATCTTTGCAAGCTGCTGGGCTGCAAGCGGCCCGACACCGTGCACAACCTCTACTACAAGCGCTTCCCCGTCCAGCACGAGAAGGACGTTATCGCCATCCCCACCACCTGCGGCACCGGCAGCGAGTGCACCAACATCTCCGTTGCCATTGTCCAAACCGAGATCGACGGCAAGCTGGTTGGCGGCGAGACGAAGCTGGGTCTGGTCAGCGACGACATCATCCCCAACAAGGTCTGCCTGATCCCCGACCTCATCAAGACCCTGCCCTACAAGCCCTTTGCCTGCTCCGCTATCGATGCGCTCATCCACGCCACGGAATCTTTCCTCTCCCCCTGCCGCAAGACCATGACGTCCGAGCTCTTCTCCGAGAAGGCCATGGACATGATTCTCAAGGGCTTCAAGCTGATTGGCGAAAAGGGCCCCGATGCTCGCTTTGAGTATCTGGACGAGTTTGTCACCGCCTCCTTCTATGCTGGCATTGCCTTCCTGAAGGCCGGCTGCGCCACCGTGCACGCCATGAGCTTCCCTCTGGGCGGCACTTATCACGTGCCTCACGGCGAGAGCAACTACATGCTCTTTGGCGAGATTTTGAAGGTCTATGACGAGCAGAATCCCACCGGTGAGCTGGTCCGTTTCAAGGAAATGGTCGCCCGCATTCTGGGATGCAAGGTGGAGGACGCCATCCCCACTCTGAACGCTCTGCTGGAAAAGGTCCTGCCCCTGCGCCCGCTGCATGACGCCGGCTTCACCGAGGCCGACATCAAGAGCTTCCCCGTCTCCGTGGAGGCCAACCAGCAGCGCCTGATTACCAACTCCTACGTCCCCATGACGCTGGAGCTGATGGAGCGCATCTACCGCGAGTGCTTCTGATTTCTTAAAAAAGACAGCCGCGAAAGCATTGCTTTCGCGGCTGCTTTTTTATTCGATTGCCAGTGAGCGTCCTCCGGTTTCCCGATACAGTCGATGGGAAATTGAGAGCACTGTCCGGGCGTCTGCCGCCCGGCGCAATGCCGTGAGTACCCGCTCTTCCGTGTCGGAATCCAAATTGGCCGTGATCTCATCCAACAGCAAAACCGTCGGATCTGCCGCCACCGCCCGGGCAATGGCCAAAAGCTGAAGCTGTCCCTGAGAGAATAGCGCCGGCGTACAGGGCGTGTCATATCCCTGCGGCAAAGCGCGGATGGTCTCATCCAGCCCAACCAGCGCTGCGGCGGCCTCCATCTCCTGCGGGCTAATCTGTTCATCCCAAAGCGTGATCTGCTGGCCCACCGTACCGGGCACCAGACGCAAGGACTGCTCCACGCAGCCCAGTGTCCTGCGGCGAATGCTGCTTGGGATTTTACGGGCATCCACGCCGAAAATCCGCACCGTGCCCGCATTGGGCGCGTACTGGCCCAGCAGCAGCTTGAAGATGGTGCTCTTGCCCGCCCCGGTCCGCCCGGTGAGCGTCAACGTCTCCCCTGTCCAGACACAAAACGAACAATTTCGCAGGATCTGTTGCTTGCCATCGTAAGAAAACGCCACATTGGAGACCTCCACAGCGGGAGCGCCGCTATTTTTTAACTGCTCCAGCGTGATGCTCTCATCGGCGCAAGGCTTTTCTGCCTCCACCAAAAATTCCCGAATCCGACGCACGCCCGCCACAGCGGACTGGATGCTCTGAATCTCCATGCCAATGCTCTCCAGCGGCTCAAACACCTTGCTCACATAGGCAATGATGGCCACAGCCGTGCCGACGGACATGCCAAAGAGCGCTTGCATCCCGCCTCCCTGCGCCGAGCAAACCATCATTACCGCCACCACCACCGCGCTCAGGAGCAGAATCACGGGAGAGTACACCGCATCGTAAAAATTGGACTTCTCCATCGCGTGATAGCTCTCCTGCACGGCCCGGTCATAGCGTTTTTCCATGTACGTCTCTTTTTGCAGCGTATGGATCATTCTGAGATTGCGAATCGTCTCCGGCACATGCTGGTTCACCTTTGCCACCGCCGCCCGATTGGAAAGCTGGGCGGTGAGCATCCGCCGCTGAACCTGACGGGTCATAACCAGCACCAGCGGCGCAACCAGCATCAGCAAGATGCCCAGCCCCCGGCTTTTCACAAAGATCAGCACCAGCACACTGACGACCTTGCACACGTCCACCACCATGCTGATGATTCCGGAGGCGAACAGCGCTTCCACCGTATCCACATCGCCTACAAACTGGGAGACAATCCCGCCGGCGTCCTGTCCCGCAAAATATGCCGCAGGCAGACGGGAGAGCTTGGCGCACATGGCATGGCGCAGAGCGCGGGTAATTTTCTGCCCCAGCACCGTGATGAGGACCTCCTTCACGGCGTCGAACACGCCCGCAAGCGCAAGCGCGGCAAAATACCACAGCGCCAGCGTAAGTCCGTTCCCCGGTCCGCCTGTGAGATGGTTCACTGCCCGCTCCAGCACCAGCGGCGACAGCAAGCCGAAGGCGATCGCGCCCACGATGGCCACAGCCAACGCAGCCGTTACCACTCTGGCGTTTCGGAGCGCTCCCAGCAGAATTTTCCGCAGAGGATGTTCGGGATACTCACGCATGTTCCCTGCCTCCTTTTGTCTGGGATGCATAGAGCTTCCCATACTCCTCGCAGCGCCCCAGCAGCTCTTCGTGTGTGCCGAAAAGCGTGTGGCCCTCCTCCATCCAAAGGACCTGATCCAAGGTGGAGAACAGGTCCAGCCGGTGGGAAATCAAAATTACCACACTGTTCTTGGCCAGCTGGCGCAGATTTTTCAGGATCGTTTCTTCCGTAGTGCGATCCACAGCAGAAAAGGGATCGTCCAAAATCAGCAATGGCCGCATATGAAACAGCGTCCGCGCCAGCGCCAGACGGGCGCACTGTCCGCCGGAAAGTCGCACGCCGCCGTCCCCCACCGCAGTATTCTCCCCATCAGGCATGGCGGCAATCTCTTCGTCCAGCGCCACAGCGCGCAGATACAAAGCGGCAGACCCCTCGCTGCCAAGCAGCACATTTTCCCGCAGAGTGTCGCTCAAAAGCTCCGGCTCATGGCCCAGATAGCCCACCACGCCGCAAAGCTGTGCCCGCGTCAGCTCGGAGAGCTCCCGACCGTTGAAACGGATGCTGCCCCCATAGGGTGTCTCGCACAAAAAGGCTTTGCCCAGCGTGGATTTTCCACAGGCGACCGGGCCCGTCACGCCGATGATCTGACCGGGGAGCGCCGCAAAGGAGACGTCCTGCAAAATGTTTCGTCCGCCCGGATAGGAAAAGGTCAGGTGCGAAACTTCCAGCGGCCCGCCGGGTGCGGGAAGCGTTTGCGGCGTCTCTGCGCTTTTTTTCAGCAGCGGGCAAATCCGCTTCCAGGAAACCTGCGCCTTTTGCACCGCATTAAAAAGCTTTGCCGCCTTGGACGCCTTGACTGAGAGTTTGGTAAAACAGGAGAGAAACGTGGTGAACGCGGCAATATCCCACGGGGTCCAGCCTGTGCCCTGCACATTTTTTGTCCCCAGCCAGAGGATCAGCACCGTGCCCAGCATGGAGAGGATCTGATAAAGCGGCGGCAGACTGGTCTCCCAGAGATTCACGGCCACCGCACGCTTTTCGTACGCCGCAAGGTGCTCTTCATAGGCCGCGTCCCGGCGCTCCTCAAGCCCGAACACGCGATAGGTCAGCGCTCCGGACACCCGATCCAGCGTGGCGCCGTTCAGCCTTCCGGCAGATTCTTTATAGGCGGCAGCGCTGCGGGCAACCCGCTTTTTCAGCCGTGCCGCCATATAAAAAGCCACCGGCGGAAACAGGCTCACCAGCAGCGTCAGCCGCCAGTCATACGCCAACAGCACCACAACATACGAGAGCATGACCACGCCGGTATCGAAGACCTCCGTGGTAAATTTTCGCATTCCCTCGGCGCAGGCGTCCACGTCCGCGATGGCGCGGGTCATCATCCCCCCCACGCTCTCTTGCTCCAACTCTGCGCGATTTTTATGCACCAGATTGCGATAGAGGACCCGCTTCATGCTGCGCCCCACATTGTTGGCAAAGCGGCGCACATAAAACCGCTTCAAATAGCGCATTCCCTGCACCAGCAGCGCAGCAAGCAAATAAAGACCCGCCAGACGGAGCATCGCCCGAGGCGTTTCCCGAAATTTCAAAATTTCGTAGAGACACTGCGCCAGCTTTCCCTCCAGCAGCGGAAGCACAGCCAGCCCCACATTATAGAAAATGCCGGACACCATGACGATCAAAAGCGGCCACTTTTCCCGCAAGAAGTAGGAGCCCACCCGGTCTGGCCGGTCAATTTCTCCGCTTTTCATAGTGTCTCCTCCTCCAGCCGCGCCAGCACATGGGGAAATCCGCTGCGGCTTTCCTGCTTGGAGCGGAGATACAGCTCTGAGAGCACCTCCAGAAAAACAGCGCGGCGAGCCGGGTCCACGTCCTCCAAAAGCCAGTCGTAAAACGCCGTTTCCACTCCGGTTTTGGAGCGTTTGAGCGTCTCGGCCTGCTTGGTGGCATAGAGCATTTGGCCCCGGGCATCGGCGGGATTTGCCCGGCGAACCAGATATCCCTTGCTCTCCAGACTGGCCGCGCGACGGGCCACAGCCCCTTTATCCATGTTCAAAAGCGCCCCAACCTCTCGCTGGGAAGCGCCCGGATGATGGCGGACGGCGTGGAGCAAATCGAACTCGCCCGAGCCGATTCCCGTCTCCCGCATGGTGCGGATGGTCAAGGTATTGGCCTCCCGCGCAATTTTTGTGATTTGTCGTTTTGTCTCGTCCATAATGCCCTCCACGCGCAAAATAGTTGCAGCATCAACCATTTAGATGATACTGCAACTATTTCAATTCGTCAAGGAGGTAGCCTGACGTTTTATTCTTTTTTCAGCAGGTCCCGCAAAATGGGATAGACCTCGTAAATATCCTCCACCACGTAGGAGGCCTTGGCATCCTTTGGCACGTCGGCGTCCCGGGACGCGGTCAAAAACGAGTGGATATGGAAGGTCATGTTGAATCCGGCAGCCTGTGCACCCAGCACATCGCGAGAGAACGTATCCCCCACGTAAGCGCAGGTGGACGGGTCCGAACGCACCTCATGCAGCGCGATCTGGAACATCAGGCGGTTGGGCTTTCGGTAACCGGTGACAGAGGAGAGCGTCACGTCCTGAAAATAATCCCGGATGCCATACTCCTCCAGCGTTCCGAACACCTGAAACAAGCTGGCGGTATTGCTGACAACGCCCAGCTTCAGTCCCAGCGCCTTGAGCCCAGCCAGCATTTCCGGCACTCGGGGACGCATGGTGCGATGGTAATAGGTGATCTCCCACGTGCGGGCCAACTCCTCTGCAAAGGGCGCAATGGCCTTTTGATCCAGCGCAAATTCCGTGAGGATGAAATTTTCCCAGATTTCGTCGGGCTTCAACTCCCGCATAATGGGCTTGCGATACTCATAGTAGCGATCCCAGCCCGCCTCCAGCTTCACCAGAGCGGACTCCACGCTCTCGCCACTGTCCATGCCGTGGGCTTTTAAAATTTCCAGTGTCTTTGTTGCGGCGGCTTTGCGGCTGGCATCGTCTACAAAGATGTCCTCCAGTGTCCCGCCCATATCGAACAATACGGTATCTATCATACGATCAAGTCCTTTTCCAAGTTTCCGTCTCTGCGGGAAGGGGTGGCCTGCGCTTTTGATAGCGCCTGTATAGCAGGAGCGACCATCCGCCGCCCAGCAAGAGCGGCGCGGGGATAAACAGGGCAAAGAAGTGCAAAAACAGCAGTTGTGACTGGCGATCATCCCGAAGGAGGATCAGCATGGTGACAAAGCAGGCCGCCGCCAAAACCAGCAGCCACAAATACGCCGCCGGGAGCAGGCGCTTTTCCCGGAACACCACCCCGGCAAGTCCGCACACCAATGCGCCTGCCAGCGCGGGCACCAGCGCCTCCACCAGATTGACCCACCAGATCGGACCGCCGCCCACAAGCGTGTGAAGCGGGCCCACCAGCAGGGCAAACGCCCCGAAATAGACGCCCATCATCACAAGGCACAGGCAAAAGGAATTGAGCAGCAGCGTGCTTTTGACCTTTCCGTTTTCCGTCAGGGCAAAGGCCTGCCAAAACCGATCTGCCTTTTTTCGATTTGTCCGGGCACGTTCCTCCCGTTTGAGCTGTTCAATACTGTCCCTGTGCATGGATGTTCTCTCCTTTTAATAAGGGGCGGGCGGCCTTTGGCCGCCCGCCCGGCTGCGTATCCTCTTGCAGAGGATTATTTCATTTGGGGATTCTGGTCCAGCCAGAAGGTCCACATGTCCTGCACGTCAGGATAGATGGCATAGATCGCGTCCATATCGTTGGCGCGGGCGCCCAGCTCAGAGAGCTTGGCAGGGTTCTTCTCGTCCACGACATCGTCGCGCAGAGGCCAGTTACCAACCTTGGTAAAGGGCTTCAGTCCGCCGCTTTGACCATCGGCACCACCGGTGATGTAACGGATGAACAGACGGGCAGCAGCAGGGCTGTCGCACCCGGCAACGGCGAACATGGATTCCGTATTCAGCAGGGCCGTGTAGGGAGCGAGGTTGATGCACCATGCGATGTTATAGCCGGATTTCTCTTGGTTTTCGATTTTGCCGGCAGAGGCCAGAGCCAGAGCGGGCTGATCGGCAGTGGAGTTATGGACAGCCAGCACCAGCTCATCGCCATCGCCGATGAAGGTCATCTTGGCTTGGCTGAAACGCCAGAGATATTCCACGCCGGCGTTCTTCTCGGGAACCTCAAAGTTGAAGGAGGAAGCATCGTAGGTATATTCCAGATCCTTGCCGTAAGCGTCCTTATAAGCCTTTTCCATCTCATCGGAATGGTTGATGAAGCTGGCAAACAGGGAGAGGTATGCGGATTCCTGTCCGATTTCCTTGGTGAAAAGCTGATACTTCTGGTTGCCGTTTTCATCGGTTTCGATGATCTGCCACCAGTTGTTGATGGGCTGACCATCCGGGAACACCTCGGTGTTGTAATACCAGAAAGCCTGAGAGCTGTACAGAGGATAGCTGTATTTCAGGTTGTCCTCTTCGATATGTGCACAAATGTCGCGGGGATAGAAGGGCTCGATGATGCCCTGATTGTAATACTCAAAGAACACGCTGCCGTTGACGTCCTTGCTTTGCAGCACGTCGGCGGTGACGTTGCCCGTCTCGTTTTCGATCTGGGCCTTATTCAAAACCTCGTCGGTGTCCAAGTCGGAAACAACTACATCCAGACCCGGATAGAGCTCTTCAAAGGGCTCCTCTGCCTTGAGCATCTTGGAAGACGTGGCGTAGACATTAATAGTGGGGTCTTCCTTCTTCGCCATTTCGTAGAGCTCTTCGTCGGTCTTATCGCTCCACTCGTCATAATAAGGGCCGTAAAACTCGTCGCCAGTGGTCGGGTCATAACCCAGATGCAGCGTGGATTCCGCAGCAGTCTCCCCGCCGGTTTCGCCTGTTTCTTCCTTAGCCGCTTCTTTTCCGCAGGCCATCAAGCTCAGCGCCATTGTAAGCGCCATCATCAGTGCAACAAACTTCTTCATTTTCATCAGGTCTTCTCCTTTCGTTTTTGAAAAACTGATCGGGATTCTCCGCTGGGTCATTTATAAACTCGCGGTCAAACCGCGCGCTTAATGAGACGGGTGCTCTGTTTATTATAGATATTGATTTTGCTCTGGTCAATGATTGCCCAGACTTTTTCGTCAATATCGTAATGGACCTGACCGATTTCCTTCGCCAAAAATTCGTCCTTGCCGGCCACCAGCGTCACAATGGTTTCAGAGCCGGCGGGCTGACTTGCATACACGGACACGGGAATGGCGCCGTCCACCTTTTCCCGGGAGATGAGGACCTGCTCCGGTCGGAATGCCAGCACGCAATCGAATTCGCCGCTGCGGGGGAATTCCTCCTCTGTAAGATCCGTGGATTCAAACGTGTGACCGCCAAGGTCGCTCTTTACCACCAGACGTCCGTTGAGCATCTCGGCCTTGCCGTCCAGCAGATTGATGCGGGGGTTGCCGATGAAATCCGCTGCCTCCAGATCGATGGGGTTGTTATAAAGCTCCATGGGCGTAGCCACCTGATTGAGCTCGCCCGCTTTGAAAAGGGCGATTTTGGTGGACATGGTCAAAGCCTCTACCTGATCGTGGGTTACATAGATGATCGTGGTGCCCAGCTCCCGGTGCAGGCGCTGTAACT
>CAZKMN010000049.1:3792-10416 GCA_964553905.1 uncultured Oscillibacter sp. | reverse complement strand
CCGACGACGCGGACGACGCAGACGACACCGACAACACTGATGATGCTGACGATGCCGATGACGCCAACGATGCCGATGTCGCCGACGACACCGATGAAACCGACGAAACCGACGATACCGACGATACTGATGATGCGGACGATGCCGACGACACCGATGATGCGGACGACGCCGATGATGCCGACGACGCGGACGATACCGATGATGCGGACGACGCCGATGACAATTGAGTTGATGCAGCCCCGGCAGGAAATTTGCCCCGCCGGGGTCTGCGCTTTCTCAGGCAATTGCCTTTGTCGTTCTTTTCAGGTAAACTAGAAAAAAACAGTGCAGGAGGGAGGGTACCGGCTTGTTGTTTTGCGCCGTTCAAGATGCTCCGGCATCGGAAAAAATCGCATTCTCTCCCATTGATGAAAATTGGATTGCTCGAATCGGGGCGGATGATGTATCCGCGCTGGAGCAGCTTTATCGAACGACCGGACGGGCCGTGTATACGTACGCCCTTTCTCTGGTGAAGAATCCCACCGATGCACAGGATCTTGTTCAGGATACGTATCTGAAAATTCAAGCCTCCGCCCATTTATATCGTCCCATGGGAAAACCCATGGCCTGGATTTTTACCATCACGCGGAATCTGGCCTATACCAGACTCTCAAGCAATCGAAACCACGTCTCCACCGAAGATTGCGATTTGGAGAATGATCCCCAGTACGCCTACGTCCACCATCCGGACGACCGGCTGGTCTTGCAATCGGCTCTTCGCATTCTTACGCAGGAAGAGCGAGAAGTCGTATTTCTGCATTGTATCGCCGGAATGAAGCACCGCGAAATCGCCGCCGATCTCGATCAATCCATTTCCACCGTGCTGTCCAGATATCATCGAGCCTTAAAAAAGCTCAAAAATTACTTGAAAAAGGAGAGTGGTTTCTAATGCGAACTCGAGCATGTAAGGAAGCGCTCCGCCGTTCCGGGAACCAGCTTCCCCTCCCACCTTTTGAGAATCTTATTCGCACGCCTGTGGTCAAAATGGCCGAACACGATTACATGACCCGGCAAAGTCAGCCCCAGCCGCGAAAAAGAAGACCCGCCTGGCGATTGGGTGCGGTTTGCTGCACGCTGGTTTTTGCAGCGGCACTCAGTTGGTTTACCCAATTCCGTGTGACAGACAGCATTGTGACGCTGGATGTGAACCCCAGCGTGAAAATTGCGGTAAACCGGCAGCAAACAGTTTTGTCGGTTGAGGATCTCAACGAGGATGCGCGGGAGCTTTTGAGCGGACGCGACTATCGGGGCCAATCGCTGGAGCAGGCCGTAGAAGCGCTGATCCTTCAACTCGCCGAAAACGGGTTTTTAAAGCAGGAGCACAGCTTTGTCCTGTTGTCCGTGGAAACCAAAAATCAGCAGCGTGCCCAGCAGTTGGAGGATTCCCTTTCCTCCCACATTGAAACGATATTGCATGGGCGCCAAATTGATCCCGTCATCATCAGCCAATCCCTCGCTCCCGATGAGGCAAGTGAAACGGCAGCCCACCAATACGGCATCTCACCGGGCAAATTGCAATTTATCCATTCCATTTTGAAGCAAAACGACCGCTATTCCTTAGAGCAGTTGGCAGGCATGACCTTGGAAGACCTCCTGCATGTCGCCTCCGATGAAAGTCCTCAGCAGGCAGATGGCGTGGATGACACTCCTCACCCGGAGAGCGGTCAAAACAGCTCCCAGCAGACAGGCGAGGAGGCTGTGACGCCCTCCCGTCCCCCGCATTCTCAGGCGGAAAAAGATGATGAGGATTTTGAAGAAGCGGAAGCAGACGATGAGGACGATTTCTCAGACGATGATTCCGATGCGCCCGATTCCCCGGACGATGCTCCCGGCGAAACCGATTCCCCGGACGATGATTCCGGCGAAACTGATTCCGCGGACGATGATTCCGGTGAAACCGATTCTTCGGACGATGCTTCCGGCGAAAGCGATTCCCCGGACGATGATTCCGGTGAAACCGATTCTTCGGACGATGATTCCGGCGAAAGCGATTCCCCGGACGATGCTCCCGGCGAAACCGATTCCTCGGACGACGCTCCCGACGAAACCGATTCTTCGGACGATGCTTCCGGCGAAACCGATTCCTCGGACGATGCTCCCGGCGAAACCGATTCTTCGGATGACGCTTCCGGTGATGTTTCCCGCTAAATTTGCAAAAACGGCTGTCCTGTTTCATCAACAGGACAGCCGTTTTTTAGGTCCGTACTTTTTCAAGTGCTTATCCGAGGTCCCGATGATCCAGCGCTGCCAATCCAAAGCGAGCTGCCCGGGTGATTTTCTCCCGCTCCTCTTCGTCGGCAGTCCGACTCAGCTTTTGCCGCAGCTCCCGCAAAAAGAGGCCCCGAAGGGAATCCTCTTCCGCTCTGGCCCACAGATCCTCCGCAAGGCGAGTATGATCCCGGATCTCCAGCGCGTAAAAGCGGTCGGACAGGGCTTCTTGCAAAGCATTCGCGTCCACGCCGCCCTCCCCCGTCTCTCCGGTGAGCGCGATGCGATAGAGGTCTGACGCGGTATCTGGCGGCAAAGCGCGCTCGATCGCCGTGCGGGGGTCCGCGTCCGTCACGTCCACCTCCAAGGAAGCATAACGCCGCTTGGCAAAGGGGACAAAGGTCAGCGACACCTCGCCGTTTTCGTCCACGCAGCCCCGATAGACGCCCTTTTCTCCCAGTTCGTCAAAGCCGCGTCCCTCAGGGCAGCCGGGCCAAGCGCACAGCGTCCTGCCAAAGCGCAGCGGTTCCGTGCGCTTGTGAATATGGCCCAACGCCAAATACGCAAGGCCGCTATTCGCAATCTCCGCCTTGGAAATGGGGTTGTATCGATTCTCCGACGGCTCGATCTCCCCATGGAGCACGCCCATGTGAACGTGTCCGTCTTGCGGCGCCGAAAAGCCGGTCAGCAATCCGGTGGCTTGCTCCGGCCCGGTAAATCCCGCGCCGTGAACCACAACATCCCATTGGGGAAACTCTACCGCTTCCATGGTAGATGTGCGGAAAATATGAACGTTTTCCGGCCAATTTCCCGTCTCCCACGGGCTGTTTCTGCCCGCAAAATCATGGTTTCCCGGGGCAATGCACACCTG
Source organism: uncultured Oscillibacter sp. (assembly GCA_964553905.1). GTDB lineage: Bacteria > Bacillota > Clostridia > Oscillospirales > Oscillospiraceae > Oscillibacter. The sequence continues at coordinate 7,295 of CAZKMN010000049.1, read as the reverse complement.
TGATTGCATCCGCCCCAAGGCCTCAGCAAGCTGCTCCCGGGTTTCCCGGTAGGCGCCGGTGCTGTCGAACAGATCGCCGGACAGCAGCACCAAATCCACGCCGTGCTCGTTTACTTCCTCCGCAAGGCGAAACGGCAGCTCCCGGCTCTCCCGGCGGCGGGCAGCAGCCTGTGCAGCCGGCAGCGCGCCAAATGCGCTGTCCAAATGAAAATCCGCAGCATGGAGAAATTGAAACATCTCAGCTCGCTCCTCTCATGCTTCCCCGTCTCTCCAGCCCTTGCACACGTCCACCCACTCCACAAAGTTGGAAGAGCAGCGCTCCAGCTCCTCGCATGTCAGCTCAATGGCGCTGTGATCGTTTCCGGCGGCGGGAAAAACCGTGGCAAACCGGCGCAGGGATTCGTCCAGATAGACCTTTACATTCTCCGGCAGGGCAAAGGGGCAAACGCCTCCCACATCGTGTCCGATCAGGGTGTGCGCCTCTTCGTGGGTGAGCATTTTCGCCTTGGTGTGGAACTGCCCCTTATAGCGGCCGTTGTCCACCTTGGTGTCTCCGGCCACCACCACAATGATCGGCTCGTCGCTGACCTTGAAGCTCAGGCTCTTGGCAATGCGCGCGCCCTCCACGCCCACAGCCACCGCCGCCAAATCCACTGTGGCGGACGAGATCTCAAATTCCCGGATACGCTTTTCCATTCCAAACTGTTCCAAATAGGCTCTGACTTTTTCAATTGACATCTGTTGAAAGCTCCATTCTTTCTGTTTTATCGAATATCCACCCGCTCCACAGCGGTGCAGTGTCCTGTTTCACCATCCAGCGTAAAGATGGCTCCTTGCATTTTGCAGGGTCCATCAGGCGCCTGAAATCTCCCCGGAAGGCCACCCAAAAAGCCCTCCACCGATTGCTCCGGTCGAATGCCGAGCACAGACTCCACCGCCCCGGTCATCCCGAGGTCAGTCAGATATCCGGTGCCCTTGGGATAGACCCGTTCATCGGCGGTAGGCACGTGGGTATGCGTGCCCCAGAGGGCCGACACGCGCCCGTCCAGATAGTACCCCATCGCCAGCTTTTCGCTGGTTGCCGAGGCATGGAAATCCACCAGTGTCAAATCCGCTGCGTCCCGGGTCAGCAGCTTTTCCGCCGTGGTGAAGGGATTATCCGCGCCCCAGCTCAAATCGCACCGTCCGATCAGATTCATCACCCGCACGCGAAGCGCGCCCATTTCAAACACGCCGCAGCCCCGACCCGGCGCCCGACCGGTAAAGTTGGCGGGTCGCAGCAGCCACGGCAGATCCTCAAGTGCCTCCGCGATCTTGCTCTTTCCAAAGGCGTGATTTCCCAGCGTCACCACATCGGCTCCCGCGTCATAAATGCGCCAAGCCTGTTCCTCCGTGATGCCAACGCCTGCGGCGTTTTCGCCGTTTACCACCGTGAAATCAATTTTTTTCAATTTTTTCAGAGGGCGCAGGCAGCGTTCCAGATGCCGCAATCCCGGCTCCAAAACCACGTCGCCCACCGCTAAAATGTGATACTCCATTCTCCGCATCCCTTTCCTTTATGCCAGCTCCAGCACCGCATCCAACTGTTCCAGCGAACCGATTTGATAATCCGCCGCCGTCTCCTGCGGTTGCCCGGAGACAAGGCAGGCGTCGATTCCCGCCCGCTTCCCCGCTAAAATGTCCAGCTCCCGATCTCCCACTGCCAGCGTCCGAGCAGGCGTGAGGTCGTATGTCTCCATGAGATACCGGTTCCCCGCCGGATCCGGCTTTCGCGCAAAAGTATCCCCGCTGGAGACGACCGCCGTAAAATACTGCGTCAGATTCGCGTCGGAGAGATAATCGTGCACGGAGCCACTGCGATGGGTGAAGACGAAGTTGCGTCCGCCTGCGCGGGCAAACCGCTCCAGCAGCCTCTCCGCATGGGGAAAGGGCATGGCTTTGGGCTGTCCGTGCTCCGCGACCCACTGGCGATACAGCCGATCGACCTCCTCCGCGCTTCCGCCCATGCGCCGGGCGCAAAACTCCAGCACATTGCCCCGGGAGACGGTAAAGTGCTCCAGTAGCTCTTCCTGCGAAAAAGCAGTCCCTTCCTGTGCCATGGCGTCGCGCAAATCCCGACACATGGGGGGATACGTGTCGAACAACGTCCCGTCAAAATCCCAGATAATAGCGTCATAGCACATAAAGCGTCCTCCCCCGGATCACACAATTTTTTACTAGTATAACAAAATCCCGGCTCTTTGCAAAGAACTTCAAGATTTTTTTCGACAGGCGTTGCCTTTTGCGGTACTTTCTCTTATAATGAGTGTTGTTTCGATAAGGAACGCTGATTACGAGAGGGGTATGTGCATGTCTGTCAAATTGGAACTCTATCGTGTGTTCAAAGAGGTTGCCGAAACGGGTAACATCTCTGTGGCGGCGAAAAATCTCTATATTTCCCAGTCGGCGGTCAGTCAATCCATCAAGCAGTTGGAAACTGCTCTGCAAGCGCGCCTGTTTGCCCGCAGTCCCCGGGGCGTTACGCTGACGGGCGAGGGGACCATGCTCTACCAGTATGTCCGCAGCGCGCTGGGGTTGATCGCCACGGGGGAAGATAAACTCTCGCAGGCGCAGCAGCTCTTGCTTGGAACGTTGACGATCACAAGCTGGTTTTTAACACCTTTTCTGGAATCGTTTCACCGCGAGCATCCCGGCATTCGCCTGAAAATCATCAGTGGACGCAGCGCCAAGGTCCTCAGCTTACTGAAATCCGGCGCAGTGGACATTGCCTTTGCCTCCTCTCCTTCCGATACTGCCGCCATCTCAAATCATCCCTGTTTTGCCACTCATTCCGCGTTTGTGGCGGGCAGCAGCTATCCCTGCGACTTCGACCACGTCTACACCCGTCAGGAGATTGCCGAATTTCCCCTGATTTTATTGGAGCGCAAGGCCAGCTCCCGCCTCTTTCTGGAACAGGAATTTTTGAAAAGCGGCGTGACGCTCAGCCCGGAAATTGAGCTGAGCTCTCGCAGTTTGCTGGTGTCCCTCAGCCGCATCGGTCTGGGTGTGGCAGGCGTCACACTGGAATTTGTCCAGTGGGCGCTGGACGCCGGTGAAATCCGCCTTTTGAAAACCGACTTCACCATTCCCGCACGCAGTGTCGATCTCTGCACGCTGCGGGACGTCGCCCCCACGGCGGCGGCCACGGCGTTTATTGAAATGGTCCGGCAGGGAGGGCAATAAGCGACATGGATACCTGCATTCTCCTTTTGGAGCTGATAGGCACTCTGGCTTTCGCCGCCTCCGGCGCCATGACCGGTCTACGAAAAAACATGGATATTTTCGGCGTCTGCATTTTAGGCCTCACTACCGCCGTGGGCGGCGGTGTGATCCGGGACGTGATTTTGGGAATTACGCCGCCGGGCACCTTTAAAAATCCCATTTACGCCACCGTGGCGCTTTTGACGTCTCTCGTTCTTTTTCTGCCGGAAATCCGGCGCGTTTTGCGGCGGGACCCCCGGCTT
>CAZKMN010000049.1:774-3782 GCA_964553905.1 uncultured Oscillibacter sp. | reverse complement strand
TGCTGGTGATGGATTCCGCCGGACTGGGCGTTTTCACCGTCATGGGCGTTCAAATCGCCTATGCCCACGCCCCACAGCCAACGCTTTTTTTGCTGGTTTTTGTCGGCGTTGTCACCGGCGTTGGCGGCGGTCTGATGCGAGACGTGATGGCGGGAGACACCCCCTACATCTTTGTCAAGCACGTCTACGCCTCGGCTTCTCTTGCGGGAGCGCTGGCGTGCGCGCTGCTGTGGCGGCCGCTGGGCGAGCTGCCCGCCATGATCGTGGGGCTTTTGCTGGTGCTGCTCATCCGGATTCTCTCGGCGCACTTTCGCTGGAATCTTCCCAGATCGCACGATGAATAAACAGGAAATGGCCCGCAGACTTTTGCAGTCTGCGGGCCTTTTTTAAGGTTTGATTCCGTATGCTTCCAAGCGCCCGATCAGATTTCGCAGCGTCAGCTTCTGCGCCATGAGCTGCTGATACGTAACGCCCCGGTTGCGACCAAGCGCCTTCATGCGCTCCATCTCCGTGACAACCGCGTCCTGTTCCCGCAACAAATCGGCATACATCCGATCATAGGCAGCCAGCCGGTCCATGGCCTCTTGATGCTCACACATTGAACCGGAAATAGATCATGTCGCCGTCCTGCACCACATACTCCTTGCCCTCGCTGCGAAGCTGGCCCTTTTCCCGGGCAGCAGCCACGCTGCCACATTGGACCATATCGGCATAGGCAATGACTTCGGCGCGGATAAAGCCCCGCTCGATATCCGTGTGGATCTTTCCGGCGGCCTGAGGCGCTTTGGTTCCCTTTTTGATGGTCCAAGCCCGGCACTCGTCCTTGCCGTAGGTCAAAAAGGAAATGAGGCCCAGCAGCGCATAGGAGCACTTAATCAGCCGGTCCAGACCGGATTCCTCCACGCCCAGCTCCTCTAAAAAGAGCTGCTTTTCCTCGCCCTCCAGCTCAGCGATGTCCTGTTCCATCTTGGCGCAGATGGGCAGCACCTGACTGCCCTCCGCCTGCGCGATGTCCATCACCTGCCGATAATACTGGTTGTCCTCCAGATGGACAAAGCCGTCTTCATCGGTGTTTGCGGCATAGATCACAGGCTTGAGCGTCAGCAGATCGGACGTGGCCAACAGCGCGGCGTCCTCCTCGTTGCAGGAAAATGTGCGGGCCAGATTTCCGCCGTCCAGATGCTCTTTGAGCGCCGTGAACAGCTCCACCTCATGGGCAAATTTCTTGTCGCCCTTCATGGCTTTGGTCGCCTTGTCCACCCGGCGTGCCACCATCTCGAGATCAGCCATCACCAGCTCCATGTTGATGATATCGATATCCCGACGGGGGTCGGTGCTGCCCTCCACATGGATGACATTTTCATCGTCAAAGCAGCGCACCACATGAATGATGGCGTCCGTTTCCCGGATATTGGCCAAAAACTTATTTCCAAGTCCCTCGCCCCGGCTGGCGCCCTTTACAAGGCCGGCAATGTCCACGAATTCCACCACAGCGGGGGTCTTTTTGTCCGGCTCGTACATTTCCGCCAGCTTGTCCAGCCGCTCGTCCGGCACCGCCACCATGCCCACGTTGGGGTCGATGGTGCAAAAGGGATAGTTGGCGCTCTCCGCACCGGCGTTGGTAATGGCATTGAACAGGGTGGACTTGCCCACGTTGGGCAGTCCCACGATTCCTAATTTCATAAAAGCAATTCTCCCTTGCTGTATTTTCAACATTGTATTCTATCATCCGGGGGAAAAAAGCGCAAGAGCCAAGGGCAATTTCCTCTGTTTATGCTCTTTTTTGTGAAAAAAAGGTGGGCGCACCGCCTTTGCGGTGCGCCCACTGGAAGGAAAAGTGAAGCTCGTTTCGCGCTTTGCACACTTGTGGCCGGACGGCGCTTTGCCCTGCCGCAGCGATTGCCGCGAAGCCGTCTCCAAGATGCCAAAGCGCCGGGATCAGGCGGCGCTGTCCGCGCCGCTTTGTCCGCCTTGACCGCCGCCAAACTGGTTGCCGAAGAAATAGCGGAAGAAATCGTCGTAGCTTTGTCCGTTCTGCCCATTCTGGTTGGGCATCTGCTGCTGTTGTTGTTTTTGCGCGGCAGTCTGTTGATCCGCCGGCAGGGAATCCCACGTCACGTCAACGGTGATGGTCTTGCCGCCCCGATAGACCGTGAAGGCGGTGGTGTCTCCTGCGGCATACTGCTTTTTCACAGCCGTCAGATCCTCCATGGACGAAACCGTGGTATCGCCCACCTTGGTAATGACGTCACCCACCTGAAGTCCCGCTTTTTCGGCGGCGTTGCCCGCTACCACAGAGTAGATATAAACGCCCTCGGTAAGGCCGGTCTGTTTGGCCATCTGCGCGTTCATGGTGCCGGCAGTGACGCCCAGATAGGGCTTATTGGTCACATAGCCGTTGGTCATGATATCCTGAATCATTGCCAGCACGTCGTTCATGGGGATGGCGAAGCCCAGACCCTCCACAGACTCGCTGGAATAGCTGGAATACTTGGCAGACACGATGCCAACCACCTCGCCGTAGCTGTTAATAAGCGGTCCGCCGGAATTTCCGGGGTTGATGGAGGTATCCGTCTGGATCATGTTGAACGGCGTGCCGGAGACATTGATGGCTCGATTCACGCTGGAGACCATGCCGCCGCTCATGGAAAACGTCAGCTCGCCCAGCGGATTGCCCACCGCCAGTACGTGGTCGCCCACATTCAATCCGTCGCTGTCGCCCAGCGTGACGGCCTGCAATCCGGCGGCTTCGATCTTGATGACGCCAATGTCGTAATCCTCATCGCTGCCAATCACCGTGGCGTCATAGGTCTCCCCGTTGTACAGCGTCACCTTTACCGTGTTGGCGCCGTCGATGACATGGTGGTTTGTGACGATATAGCCATCGGTCGTCAGCACAAAGCCGGAGCCGGCGGAGGCCGTCTGTACCACCTGTCCGAAGACGTTGGTGCCGGAGGTTCCGGTGGTGTTGATGGAAACGACGCTGTTGACGTTGCTCGCGTAAATCT
>CAZKMN010000049.1:0-764 GCA_964553905.1 uncultured Oscillibacter sp. | reverse complement strand
TGGCCGTTTTGCCGTCCACAGACTTCAGCGTCACCTGTGTTGCCGGGCGGCTGGAGACATTCACCGTTGTCTCGCCTCCACCGCCGCGTCCCACTGCCCAGACAACTCCGCCGCCCACAGCGCCGCCCAGCAGGGCGCAGCTCAGTGCCAAGGCCACCAGTTTTAGTCCCTTGCGATTGTGTTTCACAGCTTTCATCTCCTGAATGGGCTGCTGCGGCCCAGCCTGATATGCGTGAATCTGTTGATCCACAGAGGGGCGGCTGGTTTCGCTGCCGTCCTTACGATATGTGTAATGATACAGATTTTCTTCGTCGTTGTACATAATAGTCTCCTCCTATGGTCTATCCGGCGCATCTGTCTTTTAGAACAGAGTTTAGCATGAATGTTTGTCAAACTCATGACGGATGTTTGGACAAGCTGTGAATTTCTCTCCGTCCCGGATCGTTGTACACAGTATAGGTCGACTACCTTAAAAATGTCTGAAAGTTTTTTGAATAAACTTTAAACGCTGAAAAAAGAGTTTTCCGCCGGAACAAACTGTGATAGACTGGACTAGATCAAAAGGACAGGAAAGGAATCGATCTGCCTTGCTAAAATTAGAAAGTATCAAGCTCTCCCCCGGCGCCTCCATGGGGGATCTGACCGCCGAATCCGCCCGCATTCTAAAAATACGGGAGCAGGATTTTCTCTCGCTGCGGATTCTGCGCCGCAGCGTCGACGCCCGGGACGGCGTAAGCCTTGTCTACACGGTGGAGGCGGAGGTC
>CAZKMN010000048.1:0-10663 GCA_964553905.1 uncultured Oscillibacter sp. | reverse complement strand
AATGCGTCCGGACTTCATCACCAGCACGCGGTCACAAAGCTGATACACCACGTTTAAATCGTGGGAAATGAAGAGGTAGCTCAAATCCAGCTCGTCCCGAAGAGACTTCAGCAGCTTCAAAATCTGAGATTGAATCGTCACATCCAGCGCGGAAACGGGCTCGTCGGCAATGAGAAACCGGGGCCGCTGGATCAGCGCCGTGGCAATGCTCACCCGCTGGCGCTGCCCGCCGGAGAGCTCCGAGGGCCGGGCCGTGAGGCACTCCTCCGGCAGCTCCACCCGCTCCAGCATCTCCAGCACCCGGTGTCTCCGCTCTTCCGGGGAATATTTCCCGTAAATCCGCAGCGGTTCTTCCAAAATCCACGCCACGTCATAGGCCGGATTCAGGGAGCTGTATGGGTCCTGAAAAATCATCTGAGGCCGCTTGGTAGAGTGAATCGCCTCTCCCGCGTCCGGCTTCACCATGCCTAAAATTGTGCGGGCGAGGGTGGATTTTCCCGTGCCGGATTCCCCCACAAGGCCCAAAATCTCCCCGTAATGCACGTCGAAAGACACGTCATGGAGCACCTCTTGGTACGCGCCCCGGCGAAACGGGCCGCCCTCCCGATAGCCGCTGGTCACATGGCGGAGAGAGAGCACACACTCCTGCTTCATTCCGTTCTCTCCTTTCGCGTCCGCGCGGGAATGGCGGCAATCAACTGGCGGGTATACTCCTGCTGAGGATGATAAAAGACGGCGTCCGTCTCCCCCTCCTCCACCAGATGTCCCCGCTGCATCACAGCCACCCGGGTACAGAGCTTTCGCACCACGTTCAGGTTATGGGAAATGAACAGCATGGAAATAGCCTTTTCCCGATTGAGCTTCTTCAAAAGCTCCAGAATCTGGGCCTGAATCGTCACATCCAGCGCCGTGGTGGGCTCGTCCAGCAGCAGCAGCTTCGGTCCGGACACCACAGCGGCGGCAATCATGGCCCGCTGGAGCATTCCGCCGGAGAGCTGATACGGATACTTTTCGTAAATTGCCTCCGCGTCTGGCAGTTCCACTGCCGCCAGCGCCTCCAGCGCTTTTTCCCGGCGTTCCTGCCGGGAGAGCGTCGTATGAATCAGCAGCGTCTCTTCCACCTGTCGACCGATCTTCATCAGCGGGTCCATGCACGTCATGGGCTCCTGAAACACCACGCCGATCTCCCGTCCCTGCACCGAGCGCAGCACCGACCGCTCCGCATGGAGCAATTCTTTGCCGGAGAGGAGGATCTCCCCGGAATACGTACACTGTTTTCTGGGCAGCAGACCCGCCACGCTCATAGCCGTGACGGATTTTCCAGAGCCGGATTCCCCCACAAGCCCTAAAATTTCCCCGTCGCGAATGGTCAGGGATACGCCGGACACCGCCTCGCGGGTGCGGTTGTGGAATTTCACATGTAAATCTCGAATTTCCAGCATCACTCCGCCTCCTTGCCCCGGCGCTGCAATCCCTCGCCGATCAAGCCCACGCCAAACACCAGCAGCACGATGACCGCGCCGGTGCCAAGCGCGTACCACGGAGCGGAGGTCAGCATACTCTGCGCCTCCGAGAGCATATAGCCAAGGGATGCGTCCGGCGGCGTGACGCCGATGCCGAGGTAGCTCATAGAAGCCTCTGCCAAAACCGCATTATTGAATCCGATGGTCAGCGCCGGCAGGAGGACATGGGCCGTGTTGGGCAGAATATGCCGCAGCAAAATGCGCGCCGACGAAGCGCCCATCAGCCGGGCGCTTTTTACGTAGTTGGCGTCCCGCAAAGAGGCGAATGCCGTGCGGGTCACCCGGGCAAAGCTGGGAATGAACACCACGCCCAGCGCCCAGACAACGCTGTACGTTCCCGGCCCCAGCGCCGAGAGAATCACCAGCGCCAGCAAAATGCTGGGAAACGCGGTCAGTGCATCGTTGATTCGCATGAGGATCTCGTCCGCAAGTCCGCCAAAATACCCGGTCAGAGCGCCGATGACCGTGCCGCACACGCCGCCGATGGTCACCGTGACGAGGGCGATGAGCGAAGTGGTCAGCGCTCCCTTCAAAACCCGGCTGAAAATATCCCGTCCAAAATTATCGGTCCCCAGCAGATGTTGCAGGGAGGGAGCGTCAAATTTAGCGCCCACGGACATGGCCGTTGGGTCGTAGGGCGTCCAGAATACGCCCAGCAAAACGAGAGCCACCACACAGGTTGTCACCGCCACACCCGCCAGAAGATAGCCGTTTTCTCTCTTTTTCATGCGTCGCCTCCCAGCCGCAGGCGCGGGTCGATGCGCTGCGAGATCAGGTCGGCCAGCGTCCCTGCCAGCACCACCCAGAAGGCCAGAATGACCACAATGGCCTGCACCACCGGGTAATCCCGGTTGGAGATGGAGGCCACCAGCAGCCGTCCAAGGCCCGGAATGCCAAACACCTGCTCCACCACGATGCTGCCCGCCACAATCTCCGCCATGGTCTGGGCCAAAAAGGTAATGACCGGCACCAGCGCATTTTTCAGCACGTGTCGGCGCAACACGCTGCCGCGGTCATTTCCCCGGGAGATGGCGGTCCGCACGTAATCCTTTTGCAGCTCCCCCAAAACCGTGCTACGCAGCATCCGCACCGTCATGGCAATTCTGGGAATGGCGATGGACACGGCGGCAAAGCTCAAATAGCCCAGCGCGCCCAAAAAGTCCTGCCCCAAAGCGGGCAGCGTCCCGTGGGTGAACCAGCCCAAAACGGAGCTGAACAGCCACGTGAGCAAAATCCCGGTGAAAAACGGCGGCACCGCCATGCAGAGCTGATTGAGCGCCGTCCGCAGCGCGTCATAGGCGCGCCAAAGGCGCCCGGTCCGTCCCTCAAAGCGGACAGACCAGACACCCAGCGGGATCGACACCACAACGATCCATATAAAACTCAGCAGGCTCAGGCACAGCGTTACCAGCACCTTGGGCCCCAGCAACTGAGAAACCGGCTGATGATACCGATACGACTCGCCCAGATCGCCGGTGAAAAATCCGGCGAGCCATTCGGCGTACCGCGTCAAAAGCGGTCGGTCCAGTCCCAGCTCCGTCTCCAGAGCCGCCACCTTTTCCGGCGTGGCCTCCGTGCCCAGCATCAGCTCCGCCGTGCTGCCGGAGATCACGGTAAACGCCGCAAAAGCCAGAAACGATACAATGACCATGGTAAGCAGCAGCATGACCATCCGCCGCAGCGCCTGTTTCATCCCCGTTCCCCCCTCTCCGGTCGGAGAACCCGTACGCCGCCCATGGCGTTACGCGGCGTAGCGGACCGTAGAGAGGTCCAACACATAGATCGGATAGAACGTGAGCCCCTCCAGCCCCTTGCGGACAGCCACCAGATCGGCCAGATCCTGCAAGTAGACGTTGGCGGCATGCTCGGTGAGATTGCGCTCCATGGCCCGGTACAGCGCCGTTTGCTCGGCGTCGTCGGCGCTTTGCTGGGCCTTTTCAAACAGCGCGTCATAGTCCGCGTTTGTATAGTTGATGAAATTCTTTTCATACGTGGACGTAAACCGCTCCAGCAGGGCCCGGGCGGTCATATTGGCGGCGTCCACGCCCACCACGGTGGACTGGAACTGGCGTCCGCTGTAAACGTCGGACACCCACGTGCCCCACTCCACCGGCTGGATCTCCGCAGTAATCCCCACGGCGCGAAGCTGCTCCGCCAAAACCTGCGCGGTATCAATGTGCGGCTGATAGTTGGACGGCACGGTGATCGTCATGGAAAATCCGTCGGGGTAACCGGCCTCAGCCAGCAGAGCCTTGGCCTTTTCCACATCATGGGGGTAATAATTCGTGAGACTTTCGTCAAAATACTTGCCAAAGGCCGGATACATGCTGGAGCCGATGAGACTGCCGTATCCGTCAAAGGCCAGATCCAAAAGGCCCTGACGATCCACGGCGTAGCAAAGGGCCTGACGGACCTTCTCCTGATTGAAGGGGGCCACGGCGTTGTTGAGATACAGCGCCTGCACCAGATTCATGGTGCCCTCTTCGATGTTGAATTCCTCGCCCAACTGGGCGGTTTGGGTCGTGGTCAGGTGGGCGCAGAGATCGATGGCGCCGCTTTGCAGGCTCATCACCAGACTGTCGGCGTTTTCCATGATCTTAAAAGTCACCTGCGCCAGCGACGGCTTTGCGCCCCAATAGTCCTCAAACCGCTCCAGCACAATGGAATCCTGCGCCGCGCGGGAGACAAAGCGGAACGGGCCGGTCCCCACGGGGGCCGTGTCCTGCTGGTCGTAATCCGCAGGCAAAATCGCCGTTGTGAGGTAGGAGACAAATTCGTTGCTGGGCTGGTCGATGACGATTCGCACCGTGCCATCGTCCACCGCCTCCACGGAGCGAATGGCGGAAAACGCCTCCACCAGAGGCTGCTTGCCATCCGTGGTATCCGCGCAGCGGTCAATGGAATAGACCACATCCTCCGCCGTCACGGTCTTGCCATTGTGAAACTGCACCCCTTGGCGCAGCGTAAACGTATAGGTCATGCGGTCCTCGGAAAGCGTATAGCTCTCCGCCACCGCGGGAATCAGTTCGCCGTCGGACGTGGGCTTGAGCAGCCCCTCGAACACATTGAACATCACTTCCTTGGTCCCCGCCGCCACGGCCTTGTGGGGGTCGAGACTGTCGTCCAGATCCTGTGCGATGCCAACGGTCACGGCGTTGGCTGCGGCCCTGTCCTCCGGTGTCTGCACTGTGCTGCCGTCTCCGCATCCGCTGAGTACGGCGCTCAGGAGGCCCACCAGAAGCAAAAGCGCCAAGCTTTTCTTCTTCATGTTCTTCTCCTTTGATCCCTGCTCTCTGGGGAGTCAGGGTGGGGCTGTTCGCCCGGTAAAATTCATGGGCTGTCTCGCAAATGCAAATACAGCCCCGCAGGAGGTCGTTATTTTTATAACAAACATCCCGCAAGGCTGTATTGTACACGATTATCCTTGGAATTGCAAGGGGTTTGCGAAATTTTACAGCTCTTTTTCCCCATGCGTTTCCGGCGGCTCGGTCTTTGGCTGGTCAGAGGAATAGGCCCGGGACGCCAGCGGCAAATTTTTCTCCCGCAGGCGGACATCCATGAAAAATGTGGCGGCGGAATACAGGCACGCGCACACCGGAACGCCGAAGAACATCCCCGGCAGACCGAAAAAGCTGCCGCCGACCAAAATGGCGATGATGACCCAGAGACTGGAAAGACCGGTTTTGTCGCCCAGAATTTTGGGCCCGATGATATTGCCGTCCACCTGTTGCAAAACGAGCACAAAAATTACGAAATACAGCGCCTTGATCGGCTCCGCCAGCAAAATGAGGAACGTGCTGGGGATCGCTCCCAAGAACGGGCCGAAAAAGGGGATCACATTGGTCACGCCCACAATGACGGACACCAGCGGCGTGTAGGGGAACTTCAAAATGGAACAGCCCACAAAGCAAATCACGCCGATGATGAGGGAATCCAGCAGCTTGCCCCGGACAAAGCCGGAGAAAATATCGTCCACCTTATGGCTGCCCCGCAGCACCCAGCGCACATTTTGGGGCGGAAACAGGCTGTATACCACCTTGCGGGCGTGGGCGGCGCAAAGCTCCTTGGTGGCGAGCAGATACACGGAGACGATGATGCCCACCAGCAGATTTTTGGCAAAAACCAGCGTGCTCACCACGCCGCCGGAAAGGGCGGTCATCACGGTTTGCGCCTGCGGCAGCGCCGTATCGGTCAGCCATGTGCTGATGTCTTTAAAATAGGTATCCATCTGGGCGGTGACCCACCGCTCCACAGCGGGATTGGTCTCCAGCATATGCTCCACCCAGCCGCTGACGGTGCGATAATAGAGCTCCACATTGTTCACCAGTTGCAGCACGCTTCGATAGAGCTCCGGCAGCAGCACGGAGGCCAGCACATAGCCGCCGGCGCAGATGACGATCCATGTCAGCACCAAACTCACCGCCCGAGCTCGCCGGGAGATGAAGCGCCCCCGCTCTCTGGCGCGGAGAACCGTTTTTTCAAAGAGCGCCCCCTCAAAGAAATTCACCACCGGGGAGAGGAGATAGGCGATCATCGCGCCATAGAGGATCGGCTGCACCGCCGTTAAAAATTTTCGTCCGATGGTCAGGAGGACCCGACGTCCAAACAGGGTGTCATAAAAGAGCAAAATGGCGGCAACTGTAAAAAATGCCGTCAATCCCAACCGAAGATATTCGTTTTTCCGCTTCATGGCCCCACCATCCTCTCGCTGTTACCATTCTACACGGCGTTTCTGGCAATTGCAATCCTCATTTTTGCATGATATACTGGATTTCAAACCATTTAAACAGGATTTTTGCTCTTTTTGAATGCAGGAGGCATTACGTTTCATGAACCAGAAGAAACTTCTGCTGATCGACAATCCCCGATCCGGGCGCAGCAAGTCCCGCAGCCCGCTGTTTGACGCCATGTCCATTTTTTCCGAGGCAGGCTATCTGATCTCCGTCCACAAGACCACCGCCGCAGGAGACGCCGCTCAAACCGCCGCCCGTGAGGGCGGATCGTACGATCTGGTCGTCGCCGTCGGTGGGGACGGCACGTTGAACGAGACGATCTCCGGGCTGATGACGCTGGACGCTCCGCCGCTGCTGGGGTATCTGCCGCAGGGCAGCACCAACGATTTCGCCGCCAGTCTCCACATCTCCCTAAACCCCGTCACCGCCGCCGCTGCCATCGTGCGCCACGAGCCCACGGTGCTGGATATCGGCTGCTGGAACGAGCGGTATTTTGCCTATGTCGCCTCCTTTGGCGCCTTTACCAAAAGCTCCTACACCGCCCCCCAAAGCGCCAAAAACGCCTTGGGCCACTTCGCCTACATTCTGGAGGGCATGAAGGATCTGGATACCCTGCGGCCCTATCGCATTCGCCTGACGGCGGATGGCGAATCGCTGGACGGCGAGTATCTCTTCGGCGCGGTGTGCAACTCCACGTCCATCGGCGGGCTGATGAAGCTGGACCCGGAGCGGGTGGTGCTGGACGATGGGAAGTTTGAAATGCTGCTGGTGCCAAATCCCAAAACGCCGCTGGAGCTGCAAAACCTGATTTTCGCCCTGCTGAATCAGCAATACGACAGTCAGGGGCTGGTATTTCGGCACGTCTCTTCCCTCCGGCTGGAAACCGACGAAGCCCTCCCTTGGTCGCTGGACGGCGAGTACGCCCCCAGCGTGCCTGTGGTTGCCATCGACAACCGCCAAGGCGCGCTGCGGTTTTTATTATGAGCGCGCTGGACGCCCTGCGCCGCCAATATGGCGACCACACACCGGGACTTTTGGGCGCCCGGAACAGCTACGCCGTCCTCTGCCCGCTGTTGCAGCGGCCAAACGGGCTGGAGCTGCTCTTTGAAGTGCGCGCACAGCAGCTTCGTCAGGGCGGAGAGGTCTGTTTCCCCGGCGGACGGATGGAGCCGGGTGAAGACGCCGTTTGCTGCGCCCTACGGGAGACGGAGGAGGAGCTCTCCATCCCCCGCTCGCAGGTGACGGTGCTGGGCACGCCGGATTTCATCTGCAATCAGAAAGGGTTTTTACTCCAGCCGGTGCTGGGTCTTGTCTCCGAGGCGGGTCTTGCCGCCATGCGGCCCTCTCCGGACGAAGTGGCGGAGGCCTTCACCGTGCCGCTTTCCTTTTTTGCCGATACGCCGCCCCAGCCTTGGCACTATACCCTGCTGCCTCAGGTGCCGCCGGAATTCCCCTATGAGGCTGTGGGGATTCCCCGGGACTACCGCTGGAATCGCGGGCGCGTGGACATTCCCCTCTGGTTTTATGAGGGACACGCCGTCTGGGGCATGACAGCGCGGCTGGTGCAGGACCTTTTGCAACATCTTTCATAAGCCCCCCCGGCTAAGCCGGGGACACTATACAAAAAAAGTGGAGCGCAGTGCGCTCCGCTTTTCTTATAAGACCAGAATCATCACATAGACCACGTAGGTCGCCAGCATCAAAACGCCCTGCCAGCGGTAAAATTTCCCCTTCACCAGCGGAGGCAGCACGGACATGCCGCAAAGCAGCAGGCAAAACGGAAGATCCAGCGATGTGGTCTGGGGCCCGATGGTCAGTTCTCCGCCGGATACCGCAGCGCAAATCGGCAAAATCATCGTGAGATCGATCACGTTGGCGCCGATGATATTGCCCACAGACATGGAGGCCTCTTTTTTGGCAATCGCCGTGAGGGTCGTGACCAGTTCGGGCAGGGAGGTGCCGATGGCCACCATGGTCACGCCGATGATGCTGGAGGGCACGCCCAGCAGCAGCGCCAGTTGGCTGCCGTGATTGATCAGCAGCCGGGAGCCCACAACGATCGCCGCAATGCCCACGGCGAACATGCCCAGCTTCATCAGCATTTGTCGGTAAGAGGTGGTGCGTCGCTGGGGCATCGTCTCCCGATTTTCGGCCATGCTGGAACGGGCGTCCATCACATTGTTGCCAAGATACAGAATGAAAACGCCAAAAAGCAGCAAACTGGGCAGGGCCGGCAACACGCCGTTCCAGCACAGCACAGTGAGCATCAACGCCCCGACGACCATCAAAATGGCCTTGAGATTAAACTGCTTGCGAACCACTGCGGAGGGAATGCACAAAACGGAAATGCCCAGAATCAGGCCCAGATTGGCCGTGACGGAGCCCACGGCATTGCCCACAGCCAGATCCACCTCTCCCTCCAACACACCGGTAATGGAAACTGTCAGCTCCGGCAAGGTGGTGGCCAGAGAGACGATCGTGGCACCGATGATGAAGTGCGGCACGCCGGTGGCCTCCGCAATCCAGACTGCGCCGTCCAAAAACCAGTCTCCGCCCTTCACGATCAGGGCAAGGCCCAGTAAAAACAAAAGCACTGTTATCCAAATATTCATGTTTCTCCCCGCGCTTTCTCACAACGTAAATGAGACTTTTCCACATGCGGTTTTGGAAACGGCGCACCGCCCCCACACGGGAAAAGTCTCGCTTCTGGGTCGCATCCCGGGCAACGAAGCCATTGCCGAGACGCGCCGCGCAGCCCCCTGCGCGGCTACTCCCTTTTTCGCGTATAGACCACACCGATATTTTATGAAATACAAGTCCTGTTTGTCAATTAAAACTCAGTATTTTCCAAAAAACCATTTGTTATTCACTCAAAAACGCGGGGTGATAGCAGATACTCTTTTCCATCAGCTCTCCCGCAGACGTCGTCTCCCCCACCGGAGCAAAGCCGTATTCCGATAAAAATCGACCTGCGGTGTCGTTGCTCGGGGTGATGGAAAGGCGCAGGTTCTGTCTTCCCAGCGGACGGTAATAGCTCACGGCCTGTCCCAAAAGCTGCACGCCGTAGCCCCGCTTGCGGCAATCCTTCCGAATGTAAAGAAGCGAAATCCAACCGCAGCCCTGCGCCGCCTCCTTTTCCGGATGGAGCTGGACAAGGCCCACCGGCTCATTGTCCAAAAAGCCCACCAGCGTGGGGCGTTTGCTTCCGTCCGCCAGCAAGCAGGCCGGGTCAAAGGCGTCTTGCCGTCCATCGGCCGTCCACGCGGCATGGCCGCCCGCTGTAAAAAACGGCGTTTGCTCCGGCAGAGACAGCGCCTCAAAGTACAGTCCCGGCTCCAATGCGTTGGCGCGCTTGTGCGAATTATCCAGCAAGCCGCTCAGATGGGCGTTATCGTCTCGAAAAATCACCCGCAATTTCCCGTTTTCAGCCTCCAGCAGGGAAACGGACGTGTTGTCGCCATGGGCCGTCTGGCCCAGTTGTGCAATTGAAAGGCCCTGAAGGGTCGCCAGCAGGATGCGAATGGCGCAGCCATGGGAAAAGACAGCAACGGTTTTTCCCTCATTTTCCGCCGCGATTTCCCGCACGGCAGCCAGCACCCGATCCCGAACCTGCTCCGGTGTCTCCGCACCATCCACATGCCAGCGCTCCAGATGATGTTTGAAATTCTCCATCTCCTCCGGATCTTCCCGGGCAATCTCGCCCCAGGTCCGCTGCTCCCATTTCCCGACGCAGATCTCCCGCAGATCTTTCCGCCGATGGAGCGGCAGTCCCTTTGGCTCAAAAATTGCCGCGGCAGTGGCACAGGTGCGATAGAGGTCGCTGGAATACACCGCATCCACCGAAATCTCTGCAAAGCGTTGCCGGAGCGCCGTCACCTGACGGGTCCCGCGATCAGTCAACGCGCTGTTGTATTGTCCCTGTGCAATGCGATAAAGATTGCCCTCCGCCTCGGCGTGCCGGATCAAATAGAGTTTGGTCATGCGCTCCTCCAAAATTCAATGTTTCCATAGATATATTATATATAGTATAGCGCAGATTCCGCTTTTTGGCAAACTGCGCGTGTGATTTTTTTGCCGCTTTGGGTCATACTAGCACTATGCCGAAAAGGGAGTGACTGATATGAAGCTGTGTACCGGATTTTGGGTCGGTATGGGCGCGGGCATGATGGCCGGCGCCGTCATGGGGATGATGCTGTCCAGCAGCCAACAGTCCATGAAAACGCAGGTTGGAAAAAGCATTCACAAGCTGGGTGTCGCCGTGGACCACGCTGTGGACAACATTGTCTCTGAAATGCGCTGACGCGCACGGGTGGAGCGGGTGTAGACCCGCTCCACCCGAATTTTGTATTTTTTTAAGTTTAGGGGTTGACAAAGCAAAGAATTTTGCTATAATAATAACGCTGTCGC
>CAZKMN010000047.1:0-10667 GCA_964553905.1 uncultured Oscillibacter sp. | reverse complement strand
GTTTCGTATGCTCCGCAGGAGCTTTTGGAGCGGTTTCCAACAATTCTTCACTCATGAATTTGTTCCTCTTTTCCTTCTTCCAAATGTTTAAAGGCAGGACCCTTTTCCCGGCCCATGCCCCGCTTGCAGATGTTTAAAATGTTTTCAAGGTGTGCCCGACTTGCCTCGCGCTCCGTGCTCTGGATGCCGCTGTACAAAAGAGGGCCCGTCACGCTCAACACCACGGCCAGAATATCTCGCAGATCCTCTTCCCTTTGCAGATCCAGCGACTCCGGGTCCACTGTGTCCCGCAGCGCCTGCAAAATCGTCTCCCGGTCCAGCAGCCCCAAGAGGGTGTTTTTCTGCATTCCGCTGTTGCAGCCGATGATGCCCGCCATGGCGCCCATTCCGCCCAGCTCTTTGCGTTCGCTCTGTTTGCACACATAGTCGAAAAGATCCAGCATGGCCTGAAACAGATCGCCGCCGGCGCGAAGCACACACTCGCGAATGACCATCAAAAGCTGATTGACGTAACCGCTGATCACATAGCGAAACAGCTCCTCCTTATCCGTGAAATACATATAAAAGCTCCCACGCGGAATTCCGGCGTCTTTGATGATCTGATTGATCGACGCCTCGCTAAAGGGCCGACTGGAAAACTCCCGGGTGGCAGCCTCCAGCAATCTTTCCTGCTTTTGCGCGGGCAAGTTGAGAAACGTGCTGCTTGGCATGTTGTCCCCCGCCTCTTTTCCCGTAAAATTTGCCGCCACACGTTTGAATCGCCTGTATCGTACACCTTCCACAAGCTGGAAAGTCAAGTGCTTTTTGCCGGCGAAACTAAAAATATGACAACCTGTCGCTTATAATAGACGACAAGTTGTCATATTGCAAGTCTTTTTTGTAAAATTCACAATTTCTTCACGGAACATCCGGTCGCTCATAGAGCGGCAAGCCAAGCTGAAAGGGCTGCACGCGGTAGGTCACAGAGGCAATTCGTCGCCCTGAAACGCCGTATCGCGGATGACTGCCGAACAAATCGATGTACGAAAGCAGGTCGTCCCGCTCCTGCTCCATGACCTCCAGAAGCGCCGCGGTCGCTCTGGCGTCATCCACGGCTCGATGGCTGTTCACCGCCCGATCCTCCAACCCGTAAGCCTCGATCGCGCAGCAAAGCTTGTGCGGATACTCCCGCCGATCCCGATATACCGTGAGCGCATCCAAAAAGCGAGGGCGGCGCAACACATCCGCGCAGCTCTGCGCCCTGAGAAAGTGATAGAGAAAATTCAAGTCGAACTGGGCGTTATAGGCCACCAGCAGCGGGCGCTCAGAACCCTCCAGCAAGTGGCAGAAGCGCTCTGCGGCGATTTTTTTCTCCACGCCGTTGGAGCGGAGCTGGTCCTCTGTAATGCCGGTCAGTCCTGTGATGAAGGGCGGCAAGGACCGTCCTTCGGACAGGCGGATCAGCTCGTTGAGACTCTCCCGCTCCCCCTCGGCGCTCAGGCTGACCGCGCCCAGCTCAATGATTTCATCCTCCCGCATCTCCACGCCGGTCGTCTCCGTATCAAAGACGATCACCCGGTCAAATTTTGAAAAGAGCGTGCTTGTCATGATTTCTCCTCCCGCCTCAATTGGCAGACGTATCCATGGGTTTGAGCTTTAGCCACCGGCCCCGACGGTAATAGATCGTCATGGCCACAGCGGTAATCAGCCACGAAACCGGGTAACAGAGGCTGATGCCCCGCACGGTATGGAACCACGCAAAAACAGTCGCCACCCAAACCAGCCGCAAAAGGCAAATGCCGACGCCCGTAATCGCCACAGGAATGAGCGCATCGCCCACGCCGCGCAGCATTCCGGAGATCACCTCGATAAATGTCCAGACAAAATAATACGGCACAAAGCAGGTCATAAGCTCCCAAGTGCAGGCAATCACGCGAGGATCTTCAATCAGAAAATGCAGCCCATAGCGGCCCAAGAGCAACAGCAGGATTTCCATCACGACCGTAATCGCCATGAAAACGCCCATACTCACCCGGATGCTCTTGCGGATACGCTCAATCTTGCCCGCGCCGAAATTCTGTCCCACAAAGCTCATGACCGCCGTGCCCAGCGCATTGCTCAGCGCCCAGTACACGCCGTCGATTTTCCCCGTCATCGTCCATGCCGCCACCACCACGGTTCCAAGGCTGTTGACAGCCACCTGAATGATGAGATTGGAGAAATTATACATGGTCGCCTGCAAGCCGGCAGGGATTCCGATTTTCAGAATCCGCGCCATGACAGAGCGGTGAATGCGAAGCTTTTTGAGATCCAGCCGGTAGGCCTCCTGACTGCGGCAAAGCTGGAACAAGATGAGCACGGCGCTCAGTAGCTCCGAGAGGACCGTGGCCAGCGCAACGCCCATGACCGCCCAATGCAGTCCCACCACAAAGACCAGATCCAGCACAACGTTGCAGACGCAGCAGGCCATCAGATCGTAAAGGGGGCGTTTGGAATCTCCCGCCGCTCGCAGCACTGCGGAGCCCATATTATACAGCATGACAAAGATCGTCCCGCAAAAATAGACGCGGAGATAGACGACGGACTGCTCCATCGTGTCCGCCGGTGTTCCCATCCACCGCAGGATCGTCGGCGTCAGGGGAATCCCCACCGCCAAAATCACCGCGCCAATTCCCAGTGCAAACGTCATTGCCGAATGGACCGCCTGCGACACGGACTGGTTTTTTTGCGCTCCTATCAGCTGGGAGAGGACGGTGCCCGCGCCGCCTGTCAGCGCCACAAAAAAGCCGATGGAGAGGGAGATCACCTGCGCCGTGCTGCCGCCGACGGCAGCCAGTGCCTCCGTGCCGACAAATTTTCCCACCACCACGGCGTCCACCGTATTGTAAAGCTGCTGAAACAGCGTTCCAACCGCAATGGGCAGGAAAAATGCCAGCAGCTTTTTCCAAATCGGTCCCTCTGTCAAATCGCAAATTTGATTGTTTTTTTCCATACTCTTTCCCTCGTTAAACACAAATCGCCGATTCTTACACTATCTTGAATTGCAACAAAAAGCAAGAACTTTATTTGATTCTTGTGAGGGCTGTCAAAATGTGGTAGACTTATGCGGAAAATTGATTGCGGAGATCCCGCATTTTTCCCCACCCCCACGTGGGCACTCTTCATAAAAAGGCAGGACGTTGATTCATGGAATTTGATTTTAACAGCGCGCTCTTTGCACTTTCTTATGCGCTGGACTGCGTAGAACATGACCTTTTGGGCGTGACCACCCATCACGGCAAGCGCGTTGCCGCAATTTCCATTCTACTTGGGCAGACGTTAGGAGTGCTGACCGGATACGAGGATCGCCAGATGCTCTCCGCCTGCGCCGTTTTGCACGATTGCGCCCTGTCGGAATACATACAGGATGAATTCGGCGGGTCGTTTCAACGCGCAATTCCGGCCTTTTCCAACGATTTGAAATCCCATTGTTCCATGGGCGAGGACGCCTTACTCCTGATGCCTTTTGATCGTCTTCGCGCCAAGGGCGCCATTCTCTATCACCATGAAAATGCGGACGGCAGCGGCCCTTTTGGAAAAACAGCGGACCAGCTTCCCCCCGCCGCCCGACTGATTCAGATTGCGGATACGGTGGACGCTTCGTTTGATCTGAGCTGGCTGGACCGGGAAAAGCGGGAAAACCTGCTTGCCTATTTGCAAAAGAACACCCGTACGCTTTTCCCTGCGCCGGAAGCAGAGGCTCTGATTCGGCTTTTAACGGAGAACAGGCTGGAGGAGCTGCGTAACGAAAAAATCGACCTCTATCTGCGAACGCTGCTGCCCGGCGGTCAAATGCACTGCACGCCGATGCAATTGATGGATTTTGCCAGACTGTTTGCCCGAATTGTGGACTATAAGTCGCATTTTACCAAAACCCATTCCGTGGGCATTGCGGAAAAAGCACGGGACATGGCTATTTTTTACGGGAAAGACGACGTTTTTGCCGCCAAGATCTATTTTGCCGGCGCGCTTCATGATATTGGCAAGCTGGTGGTGGATCGGGACATTCTGGAAAAGCCGGGGAAGCTGGATCGGGCAGAATACAAGCATATTCAGACCCACGCCTACTTCACCTATAAAATTCTCTCCGACATCCCCGGTCTGGACGAAGTGACCAAATGGGCCTCTCACCATCACGAAAAGCTGGACGGCAGCGGCTATCCCTTTGGTCTGAAAGCTGAACAACTGGGGCGCTGGGAGCGTTTGATGGCATGTCTCGACATCTATCAGGCGCTCACGGAAGAGCGGCCCTACAAGCCGGGGATGTCCCATCAGGCAGCCATCAAAATTTTAAGCGAAATGGCCGACGCCGGGCAACTGGACAGCACCATCGTCCGGGATCTGGACGCCCGCTTTGCCCCCGCTTTTTGAGCCGCGCAAAAGATACCCCCAGCACCGGGATGCACCCGATGCTGGGGGTATTTTCGTACTCAGGTTTTATTTTTTGAAGCTGTCCTTCAACGACACGCTGCGGTTAAAGACCAGATGTCCGGGCTTGGAATCCTGATTGTCCAGACAAAAATAGCCAAGCCGCATAAACTGGAAGTTGGCGGGCGCCTCGGCGTTAGCCAGCGCGGCTTCCACCTTACAGCCGGTGAGAATCTCCAGCGAATTGGGATTCATGCACGCCATAAAATCCTTATCGGCGGCATCCGGGTCCGCATCGGAGAACAGATCGTCATAGAGCCGCACCTCGGCGTCCACTGCGGTATTGGCATCCACCCAATGGATGGTCGCGCCCTTGACCTTGCGTCCGTCGGCGGGATCTCCGCCCCGGCTGTCCGGATCGTACTGGGCAAAAATCTCACTCACATTGCCGTTTTCGTCCTTCTCAAATCCCACGCAGCGAATGAGGTAGGCGCCCTTGAGACGACACTCCGGGCCGTTGGGATACAGGCGCTTATACTTGGGAACAGGCTCCGGAAGGAAATCCTCCGCCTCGATCCAAAGGTTTCTGGAAAAAGGCACTTCGCGATCTCCTGCGGTGGGGTCCACGGGATTATTTTCCACCGTAACAGTCTCGCGCTTTTCCTCCGGGTAATTGGTGATCGTCAGCTTGACCGGGTGAATGACCGCCATGGTCCGCTGGGCGGTGGCATTCAGATCTTCCCGCAGGCAATGCTCCAAAAATCCGTACTCCACGACATTGGCAGACTTTGCCACACCGATCCGGTCGCAGAAGTTGCGGATGGACCGGGGCGTATATCCGCGGCGACGCAGGCCGCAGAGCGTGGGCATCCGGGGATCGTCCCAGCCGGACACCTTGCCGCCCTCCACCAGCGCGCGCAGCTTGCGCTTGCTCATGACGGTGTGGTCGATGCCCAGACGGGCAAACTCGATCTGCCGGGGCTTGGAGGGCAGGTCGCAGTTGTCCACCACCCAGTTATAAAGTGGGCGGTGCGCCTCAAACTCCAAGGAACAAAGGCTGTGGGTGATTCCCTCCAGCGCATCCTGAATGGGGTGGGCAAAATCGTACATGGGATAAATGCACCATTTATCGCCCTGACGGTGATGATGCATATGGTTGATGCGATAAAGCACCGGGTCGCGCATGTTGAAGTTGCCGCTGGTCAGGTCGATCTTTGCCCGCAGCGTCATGGACCCGTTGGGGAACTCGCCTGCCCGCATCCGCGCAAACAGATCCAGACTCTCTTCCACGGGACGGTCCCGATAGGGGCTTTGTGCGGGCACGCCGATGGTGCCGCGATATTCCTTAAACTGCTCTGGCGTCAACTGGCAGACATAAGCCAGTCCCTTTTTGATGAGCCCCACCGCCTGCCGGTAGTCCTCCTCGAAATAATCAGAGCCGTAGAAGAAGCGATCTCCCCAGTCAAAGCCCAGCCAGTGAATGTCCGCTTTAATAGCCTCGACATATTCCTCGTCTTCCTTGGTGGGGTTTGTGTCGTCCATTCTCAAATTGCAAAGGCCGCCGTACTTTTCTGCGGTGCCAAAATCGATCGTCAGTGCTTTACAGTGGCCAATATGCAAATAGCCGTTCGGCTCCGGCGGAAACCGTGTATGCACGGTCATGCCGGCATACTGACCGCCGGGGGCGATGTCCTCCTCGATAAAGGCATGGATAAAATTTCGGCTCTCCGACAATTCCTCCGGCCCTGTTTTGATCTCCTCTGCCATGCGTGTCAGTCCTTCCTGTGCGTTCTTTTCTCAAATAGGATATTATTATACAAAATCCTATTGGAAATTGCAAGGACTATCCGCCCGGAGCCTTTGGGACGAAGCTTTTTCAGGCAAGCAGCCAATCTTCCACCACATCCCGCAGCCCTACCGGCGTCACGATTCCGTTAATCAGCGTCTCCATCAGCAGTTGGATCTTGACCTGAGACATCGTGATCCCCGGAATCGCTGCCTCCTCGCTGTCGTGCTCAATGCGTACGCCATAGCTTTCAGTAAAACTCCCGCAGTCCTCCGCCAAAAGGTAGTATCTTATCGGTTTTTCCTGCAATTGCCTCTGTCCAATCAAAAGAGCGCGCACACCCATTCCTCCCCTTGTGAAATGCCAGACATACGCTGGCATCATAGCACGGCGCATCAGGGGATTTTGTCGAATTTTGTCGAATGCCTGACAGGTATTACAAATTCTTTACACTTTTGTCAATCCGGTTGGTTTATTTCCACCATTTTGACAAATTCAGCTTTTGTATAAAGCAGGTTCAGTGCTTCCAAAAGGCCGTTTGGGGTCAGATGCTCCGGCAGGTCCAGCGCTTTTAAAAGCATTTCTCTTCGACTTGCGCTGTCGCGCCCGCCAGTCAGCCCCAGCGCATAAAGGTCGGCCTTTGTAATGGGGTCTGGTACGAGAGCTTCCGCAGCCGTCTCGCCTTCAAAGGTCGCTCCCCCGCGGCGGAGCGCCTCCAGAAGCACCTCCGGCCGCATCCCCTCCACGCCCAGCTTCCCCTCTTTGCCTCCGCGCCGTTTTCGGCGCTCCTTGCCGGCAATGTCGGGAATATAGGCCTGCTTAATGCGCTCTTTTGGCAGCGCGCCCTTGAGGTAATTGCGGATGACAAACCCCGCGCCGTCACTGTCCGTCAGAATAATCAGCCCCCGCTTTTCAGCCAGACGCCGCAAAAACGCCAGCTTTTCCCGGTCATTGAACACGGCGAAGCCCCCCAGCGGGACGATGGTGGCATCCACCACCTGACTGAGCGCATTTTTATCATACCGGCCTTCGACCACGATGACTTCCCTGATTTTTTTCATTTTCTACGCGCTCCCAAACGCACCAGCAACAGCTTTAGCTCGCCCACCGAGTCCACGCCTTTTTCGCTTTTCATGCGCCGATCCAGCACCTGGCACATCTTCACCGCATCGCCGCACCAAGCAGCCGTGGTCTTTGTCGCCGCCGAGAGCAACAGCTTTGCCGGATAGTCCGATTTCATGCCCCAAAGCTCCATGAGCCAGTATTTGTCCTTTCCGCTGTCGATGGCCATTCGCGCCGTGTAGATGCGGCGAAGCTGGCTTCCCAATGCCGCCAAAATCATGATCGGCTCGGTCTGCATCTTCAAAAGATCGCCTAAAATCTGCGCCGCCTCATTATAATCGCCCCGAAGCACCGCATCGCTCAGCTTGAACACCTCCGCAGACAAAACCGGGTCCGCCACCGCGTCAATATCCCTGACCGTAATGGATTTCCCCTTGGCGTAGGTCCCGATTTTGGTGATCTCCGGCACCAATCCTGTCATGAGTCCGCCGCAGGTAAAGATCAGGTATTCCGCCGTCTGGCGATCGATCTCCTTGCCAAGCGCCTTAAACCTCCGGAAGATCCACGTGATAAGATCGCTGTTCTCCGCCGCGCAAAATTCCACGGGCTGGACATAGTCGGCAATGGCCTTACAGAGCTTTTTGAGCACCCGGTTCGGCTTATAGTCCACGGTATCATAGACGAATACCAAGCAGCAGTAAGGCGGCAGATCCCCCAGCAGCGCAAGGAGCTTTTCCCGCTGTTCCTCGCCCAGCTTAAAAAGGTCCATGTCTGTGACGACGATCAGTGTCCGCTCCGACATCATGGGCATGGCCTCCGCCATCTCCGTCAGAGACTGGACCGTCAGATCTTTGCCCTCCAGCCGGTGGTAGTTGAATTCCTCCATCCCTGTCGGCACCAGCTTTTTCCGCAACTCACCCAGATAGTATTCCCGCAGATAGCTCTCTTCCCCATAAAAAATATAGGCGCAGCCGGGCGCTCCGGCAGCGAGATCTGCTTTCAGTTTTTGGAATGCCTCGTTTGTCCTTGGGGCTTTTTTTGCATATGCCATGTTGCTTTCCTCAATTCACAATGAGATGTATCGTTCCCTGTAAATCCGTCCGATAAATTACACTTTTTGCCTGCGTCAGACGGTACAGCGTTTCACTTGTGGGGTGTCCGTAACTGTTGGCCCCTACGCTAATCAGTGCAAGCTCCGGCTCCAGCGCGTCAAGCAGTTCCTGCGACGTGGCGTTTTGGGAGCCGTGATGCCCAACCGCCAGCGCCTCGATGTCCGGCAGATCGTATTGCTCCAGCAGAGCCCGCTCTGTCGTGGCATTCATATCGCCGGTCACCAGAAGTTCCCACTCCCCCGCAGAGGCCAGCATGGAAAGTCCCCGTTCGTTATCTCCGGCGGCTCCCACAGGTGGGTAAACCGTCAACGTGCACACGCCCAGAGAAAGCTGCTCCGTCTCTTCCACAAAACGCACCGCAGTCCCCCGCTCTCTGGCTTCACGGAGCAGCTCGTCCACCAGCGGCGACGCCGCCTCCGGCTGCGGTGCCAGCAGCGTTTCCACCGGAAGGCGGTTCAAAAGAGCCGCTGTGCCGTTGACATGGTCGGTATCATAGTGGGTCAGGAGCAGGTAGTCCAGCTTTTTGCAGCCCATCCCCAGAAGCTGATCGGCTGCGATCTGCCCGGGGTCATACCAGCCGTTGCTGCTGCCGCAGTCGATCAGCGCCGTCGTCCCCCCAGAGGAGAGCAGCACGCTTTCACCCTGCCCCACATCCAGCATCCAGATTTGCATGTTCCCCGTGCGTGTTCTCTGAACGCCAAGGTTCAGTGAGCAGGCCAGCGTGACCGCCGCCAAAACCGCCGCCAGCGCATACTTGCGCCGACCACCGGAGCGCAGCAGGAGCGCGGCTCCGAACAGCAGATAGCAAAAGGCCAGCCAAGGTCCCACATAGGGGTTTGTTTGATAAATCGCATGATGGGGAAGGCCTGCCAAAAAATCCGTGACGTGCAGCAAATACCAAAGGGCTGCCTTGGGCACAAACGCCAGCGCCGCGCCCAGCGGCAGAGCAAAAAAGCTGACGGAAACCGCCAGAAGTCCACCCAGAAAAATGACGGCGGCGGCCCAAAGGCAGAGCAAGTTCGTCAGTGGCGAGAGCAGTACCACATTGCCAAAATAAAGCGTTGTCAGAGGCGTTGTCCAAATCAAAGCCCCAAGAGTGATTGATATTCCAGATGCTGTAAAGCGAAAAAGCCTGCCATGTTTTTTCTCTCCGCACAGCAGTCGTTCCAGTCTGGGAGACACAAAGAGGATGCCCGCCACGGCTGCAAAGGAGAGCTGCAAGCCAACAGAACCGGCAGCAAAGGGATTTTTAAGCAAAATCAGCGCCAGCGCCACAGAGAGCGACGTAGGGCCGTCGCTCTCCCGGTTCAGCAGCGGTGCAGCCAGCAAAAAAAGCATCATCACACACGCACGGATCACGGAGGGATTCGCTCCGGTCAGCAGCGCATAAAAGCCCAACAGCGGCAGTGCACATGCCGCTGCCAGACGCCGCCTGTGCTTTCCCACCAGCAAGCGCACCGCGCCGATCAAAAACGCACAGTGCATTCCCGAAACGGAAAGGATATGGTAGATTCCGCTCTGGGAGAGATCCGTGGACGTCTCCTGCGAGAGCGCTGATTTTTCCCCAGTGAGCATGGCTGTCAAAACGCCCGCGTCATCCCCTTGAAACAAAACGCCGATGCGCTCCTGCATGGCTCGTCCCGCACGGGCAGGCCACCATCGGGCAGACGCGGCGCTGCCCGCTCCATAGACGGCGTTGCCCCGGGCGTACGCCAAAAGGAAAACGCCGCGAGAGGTAAAAACAGTTCCCTTTTCGCCTTGGATCTGTTCGGCGCTTTGCAGATGGACCGCGCCCTCAGCCGTTTGTCCGGGCGAGAGTTCCAAGAGGCTTTTGTCTCCATAATAGATTGCCTTTCCGGGCAAGCCCGCCAAGGAAACCGTGACTTTTGCGCCATATGCAGTGGGCACAGCATAGTCCTGCAACGTCATGGTCACCGTTTGGTCCGTGTCTTGCAGCGCTTCCATGGGCTGGCGGACCTGACGGGCAAAGAGCCAGTGATAGCCCAGCGCCAGCGACGCGCCCACGAAAATCAGCAACACGCTCCGCCGGAGAGGCTCCTTGAGCCGCAGACTGCATACCGCCAGCAAAAACAGCAACGCCGCACCCGGCAGCAAATGGTCGGGCGACAGCGCAAATTGAGCCAGAAAAATTCCAGATGCAAACGTGGAGGCAAACAGGGCAAGCACTCTCATCGTCTCTCACCATGGACTTGAAACCGCACCGACATTAAAACGGCAGCCGCTCCAGTTCCATTCCGGGACAGCAGTCCACTCCCGCCGCTTTTCTGCCGACAAAAAGCGCTGCCAGACACACTCCGGCA
>CAZKMN010000046.1:0-10728 GCA_964553905.1 uncultured Oscillibacter sp. | reverse complement strand
GAAGTCCAAAAGCTGCGTGGTGGACATCCACGTGGGGATCGCTGTGCGCTCCGGCAGATAGCTCACCAGCGCGTGGCTCTGCTTTCCCGGCTGCATCCCGCACACCAAAATCTCGCCCTGACTGGGCGTCAAAAGTCCGTTGGCCAGCTTGATAAGCGTGGTCTTTCCGCTGCCGTTCGGCCCCAACAGACCCACAATGCGCCCCGGCTCCACTGTAAAGGTCACATCCTCCAGCGCCTGCGCGGAGCCGTATTTTTTCGCAAGGTTCTTACATTCCAATACCGGCATCCTGATTCCCCTCCTCCAACAAATTCTGCTTTTCCTGCCGCAGCAGTGTTACAATTTCCTCTTGCTCATAGCCCAGACGATGCATGGCCTCCAGAAACACTTTGATCTGTCCCTCAGCCAAGGTTCGCTTCGCCGATCCTATCATCTCTCGATCCTCCGTCACAAATCTGCCTGCGGTCCGCTGGCTGAACACCAGTCCCTCCCGCTCCAACTCTGTCAGCGCCCGCTGCATGGTGTTGGGATTTACTCCCGCCTCTGTCGCCAGATCCCGCACCGATGGCAGTCGCTCCCCCGGCGGAAACATGCCGGAGACGATTCCTACCTCAATCTGTGTGATGAGCTGCGCGTAGATGGGCGCATCGTTGGAAAATTGCCATTTCAAAAAGAACACCTCCCGTGTCTGTGTTGTTGTACTAAGCAATTAATACAATAGCACAAGTTAGCCATTTGTCAAGAGGGTTTTTCAAAAAAAGAGAGAATTTTTTTGAAAGAGATCGCCGTGGCCCGCCGGAGCGTATTGACAGGCAAAGACCGCCCTTTCCACCGAAGCGCGGTCGCGGGCAAAAAAAACGCCCTCCCCGCCGAAGCTCCGTTTTAAAACGGAGCGCCGGGGGAAGAGCGGAACCCACAAAGGGGTGCAGGGCTGTTTCTTAAAAGCGCCGATCCAGAATCTCTATGATTTGGGCCAGCGCGTCATGGGCGGCGTCGCAAACCAGCGTGGCGCCGCTTGCCCGGACGGACGGGGCGCAGTTGGCGGGAGCAAAGCCCTCCGCGGCGATGCGGAGCATGGAAAGGTCGTTGGACTCGTCCCCAGCGCAGTAGACGCGGGTGGGGTCGATGTGCAGGCGCGCCGCCAGACGCAGCACCATGGCGCCCTTGTTCGCGCCCAGCGCGGTCATTTCCAGCAGCGTGGGGTCCGAGAAAATGAGCTCGTATTCGCCACCCCATGGCGCAGCGGCAAAGTGGGCGGCGATCTCCTCCAGCTCCCGGTGGTCTCCCTCGAACATCACCTTGCCCAGCGGCAGCGGCACCTCCAAGAGCGATGGCGTTTCCGTCACGCCGACGTGGGTGATGTGCTCATGGTGGCGGGTAATTTCGTTGGGATGGACGGCGTGGATCACGTTGCCCACATGATAGGCCTCCGCCGCCACATGGGGGTGCGCGTCCAGCACGGCCTGCGCCCGGCGGCAAGCCGCCGCGTCCAGCATTTTCGTCTCCACATACTCCCCTGTGGAAAAATCATAGAGCGCCGCGCCGTTGCACAGCACCGCAGGCGCGTTCATTGGCACCGCGTCCACCAGACGCGCAAACGAGGCCAGCGCCCGACCGGTAGCCACGGTGAAGCGCCCTCCGTTTTCCATAAAATAGCGCAGCGCCGCCAGCGTCTTTGCCCCCGGCGCAGGCATTTCCGACCCGCCCCGAAAGGACGAGGCGGTGTCAACGATGGTGTTGTCAAAATCGCTGGCTAACAAAACTCCCGTAAATTTTCCCATGGATGCACGTTCCTCCAGTCCTAAAACTCAAGCGAGAGAAGAGGGATGTCCCTCTTCTCCCGGTGGTTATCATTCGCCCTTGGGCGCATCAGGCGTGCCCTCTCCGCCATGGCTGCGGCGGCGACCGCCCCGGTGATGGGGTCTGCGGCGCTTCGTCTCGCCGGATTCTCCGCCTCCCGCGGGTGCATTTTCCCCTCTGGGGCCCTTTGCCTGCTGGGGCTTGGGCGGACGGGGCTTTCCTGCGGCCTTTTTCTCCTCTGCCGGACGGGCGGGCTTGTTTGCCGACTGCTTTGTCTCGCTCTTTGCGCCCTCGCCCGCTCCCGCAGACCCGCTGCGGCGGCGACCGCCCCGGTGACGGCGGCGGGCTTTTCCGGCGTCTGTGCCGTCGGCTGCGCCCATCTTCTCCCGCACCGGCGCATCCTCCAGCGTCTCATCCATATAAAACGGCGTGGTGAGGACGGGGGAGACAAACTCCTCCTCTTCCTTTTCCTCCACAAAGCGGGCGGGACGCTCGGGAATCTCGATCCCATCCCGGGTACCCTTGCCGTTTCGCAGAATGCACACCTCGCAGTTGTGATAACACTTCTGGGGGTCGGAGGGAGCGCTGTCCAAGCTGACCTTCACCGTCTCCCGCAGCAGATCCACGCTCTTGACATTGCCCGGCCCGTCCGGGGTTTGGACAAAGGATTCCGCCTTGGGCATCCGCTTGGCGGCGTCCTCATAGGCGTTTTGTTCGTATTTTAGGCAGCACATCAGCCGCCCGCAGGTGCCGGAAATTTTCGTGGGATTCAAGCTGAGATTCTGCGTTTTGGCCATTTTGATGGACACGGGCAAAAAGCCGTCCAAAAACTGGGAGCAGCAAAACGGACGGCCGCAAATTCCCAGTCCGCCGATCATTTTGGCCTCGTCCCGGACGCCGATCTGGCGCAGCTCGATCCGGGAACGGAACACGGAGGCCAGATCCCGCACCAGTTCCCGGAAATCCACCCGACCGTCGGCGGTGAAATAAAAGATGATTTTATTGCCGTCAAAGCTGGCAGAGACGTTGACCAGCTTCATCTCCAGCCCGTGATCCGCGATTTTTTTCTCGCAGATATCAAAGGCCTCGCTCTCCCGCTTTTTGTTGTACTCCACGGTGCGGCGGTCGTTTTCCGTCGCCATCCGCAAAAGCGGGCTCAGGGGCTTGACGATGGCGGACTCGTCCACCTCGTGGTTGCCCTCCGTACAGGTGGCAAACTCTGGACCCTGAGCGGTTTCCACCACCACCTGATCTCCCATTTTCACCGTGAGGCCCTTGGGATCAAAAAAATAATTTTTGCAGCCGCTGCGAAAGCGAACGCTGATGACTTCTGTCAAAGGATTCCCTCCAATTCCACCGCGAGTGCGCCCAGCACATGGCTGGCGCCCACGTTATACACGCATTCCCCGCGATACTTCTGTAACAGATCTATTGTGTGCATCATTTGGGTTTTTGTCAAGTTTTTTGCAAGGATCTCTGTGATTTTCCGGTCATCCGCGTCCGGTTCGCGGCCATAGCTCACCAAAAGCGCCTCCGCGCACAGCGCCCGACTGCGCTCCAGCAGCGCCGCGAGCTCCTCCCGGGTGATCCGCTTTTTTTCCAGCTGCACAGCCAGCTCCGCCACCGCGCCCCGTTTGCGCCCGAGGGCGCGGCACAGCTCCTCCGCCGTCTGGGACGTCTCCGCCGCCGCAGGCGCAACGGGCCGCAGCTTCAGCTCCACGCAGCGCGAACGCAGCGTTTGCAGCACCGTGGCCGGGTTTTCCGCGCAAAAAAGGAACGCCGCGTAGGGTGGTCCCTCCTCCACGATTTTCAAAAGGACGTTTTGGTCCTGCTCCGTCAAGAGGGAGCAGTCGGGAAAGAGATAGACCTTTCGCTTTCCCTCGTTGGGGCGGATATAGGCGTCCGACCGGATGGCCCGCACCACGTCCACCGCGATATTTTTATGCTCCGGGTCCCGCACGGTCACCACATCCGGATGGATCCCCGCCAGAACCTTTCGGCATCCCTCGCACACGCCGCAGGGCCGCTGGCCCTCGCCGGTGCACTCCAGCGCCGCGGCAGCAAAACGGGCGGCGCTCTCCCGCTCGCCGCTGCCGGTGAGCAGCAAGGCGTGGGACAGCGTGCCGCGGGTGGCGGCCTGCCGGATACGCTCTGCGGCAGGATCGGTTTCACTCAGGCCGAATGGGGTCATGGCAGGCGCTCCTCTCGAACAATTTTCAGATGATGATATCCTACCACAACCTGTCCAAAAAGGGAAGAAGGGAAACTTTTTTGCGTTTAATTTCCAAATTTTGTGTGGTTTTCTTTTGAATTTGGTAAATTGCTTCAATTCCTCCTCTCATTCTTATGCTATTTATGCATTGTTTTCCATAAAAGTTCCTATTATAATGGTATAGTCAATTCAGCTAATCGTTTACTATAGACGATTCATTCAAGATCTGCTGGAACCAACCATAAAAACGGAGGAATAAGCATGAGCAAAAAGTACGTATATCTGTTCAGCGAAGGCAACGCCGGCATGCGGGAGCTGCTGGGCGGCAAGGGCGCCAATCTGGCCGAAATGACCAACATTGGTCTGCCTGTCCCCCAGGGCTTTACCATCACCACCGAGGCCTGCACGCAGTATTATGAGGACGGCTGCCAGATCAACGCCGACATTCAGGCGGAGATCATGTCCTATATTACCAAGATGGAAGAAATCACCGGCAAGAAGTTCGGCGATTTGGAAAACCCCCTGCTGGTTTCCGTCCGCTCCGGTGCCCGGGCCTCCATGCCCGGCATGATGGACACCATTTTGAATCTGGGCCTCAACGAGACCGTGGTGGACGTTCTGTCCAAGAAGTCCGGCAATCCCCGCTGGGCATGGGACTGCTATCGCCGCTTCATCCAGATGTATTCCGACGTCGTCATGGAAGTGGGCAAGAAGTATTTTGAGCAGCTCATCGACAAGATGAAGGAAGAGCGCGGCGTCACTCAGGACGTGGAGCTGACCGCCGCCGACCTTCAGGAGCTGGCTGGGCAGTTCAAGGCCGAGTACAAGAGCAAGATCGGCGAGTCCTTCCCCGACGATCCCAAAGAGCAGCTCATGGGCGCCATCAAGGCCGTGTTCCGCTCTTGGGACAACCCCCGCGCCAACGTCTATCGCCGCGACAACGACATCCCCTATTCTTGGGGCACCGCCGTCAACGTGCAGTCCATGGCCTTTGGTAACATGGGCGACGACTGCGGCACCGGCGTGGCTTTCACCCGGAACCCCGCCACCGGCGAGAAGAAGCTCTTCGGTGAATTCCTGACCAACGCTCAGGGCGAGGACGTGGTCGCCGGCGTGCGTACCCCCATGCCCATCAGCCAGATGGCTGAGAAGTTCCCTGAGGCCTTTGCCCAGTTCGAGGACGTGTGCAAGACCTTGGAGGATCATTACCGCGACATGCAGGACATGGAGTTCACCGTGGAAAACGGCAAGCTCTACATGCTGCAAACCCGTAACGGCAAGCGCACCCCCGCTTCCGCTTTGAAGATCGCCTGCGATCTGGTGGACGAGGGCATGATCGACGAGAAGAAGGCCGTGTCCATGATCGAGCCCCGCTCTCTGGACACCCTGCTCCATCCCCAGTTTGACGCCAAGGTCCTCAAGGAAACGCCCGTGATTGGCAACGCTCTGGCTGCCTCTCCCGGCGCCGCCTCCGGCAAGATCGTCTTCACCGCCGAGGAGGCCAAGGAATGGGCTTCCCGTGGGGAAAAGGTCGTTCTGGTCCGTCTGGAGACCTCTCCCGAGGACATCGAGGGCATGAAGGCCGCACAGGGCATCCTGACCGTTCGCGGCGGCATGACCTCTCACGCCGCCGTGGTTGCCCGCGGTATGGGCAAGTGCTGCGTGTCCGGCTGCTCCGCCATCAAGATGGATGAGGAGAACAAGCAGTTTGAGCTTTCCGGCAAGGTCTTCCGCGAGGGCGACTGGCTGTCTCTGGACGGCTCCACCGGTAAGATTTACGACGGCGCCGTCCCCACGGTGGACGCCTCCATCGGCGGCGAGTTCGGTCGCGTGATGGCTTGGTGCGACAAGTACCGCCGTTTGAAGGTCCGCACCAATGCGGACACCCCCCACGACGCCACGCAGGCTCGCACCTTCGGCGCGCAGGGCATCGGCCTTTGCCGCACGGAGCACATGTTCTTCAACGAGGACCGCATCCCCGCCATCCGGGAGATGATCTGCTCCGACACGGTGGAGCAGCGTGAAAAGGCTCTGGCAAAGCTGGAGCCCATGCAGCAGAGCGACTTCGAGGGCATTTACGAAGCCATGGAGGGTTGCCCCGTCACCATCCGGTTCCTGGATCCCCCCCTGCACGAGTTTGTCCCCACCGAAGAGCACGACATTGAGCTTTTGGCTAAGGATCTGGGCAAGAGCGTGGCAGATATCAAGGCCGTCATCGCCTCCTTGCATGAATTCAACCCCATGATGGGTCACCGCGGCTGCCGTCTGGACGTCACCTATCCCGAAATCGCCGCCATGCAGACCCGCGCCATCATCAAGGCCGCTTTGAATGTTCAGGCCAAGCACCCCGACTGGACCATGGTCCCCGAGATCATGATTCCTCTGGTGGGCGAGGCCAAGGAGCTGGCTTACGTCAAGAAGATCGTGGTGGGCATTGCTGACGAGCTGATCGCCAAGGCAGGCTCCTCCATGAAGTATCTGGTGGGCACCATGATCGAAATCCCCCGTGCCGCCATCACCGCCGACGAGATCGCTGCCGAGGCCGACTTCTTCTCCTTCGGCACCAACGACCTCACCCAGATGACCTTCGGCTTCTCCCGCGACGACGCCGGAAAGTTCCTGGACGCTTACTACGACAAGAAGATCTACGAGAGCGATCCCTTTGCCAAGCTGGATCAAAACGGCGTTGGCAAGCTGGTCGCCATGGCCTGCAAACTGGGCCGCAGCGTGAACCCCGATCTGCATCTGGGCATCTGCGGCGAACACGGCGGCGATCCCTCCTCTGTGGAATTCTGCCACAAGGTGGGTCTGGACTATGTGTCCTGCTCTCCCTTCCGTGTGCCCATCGCCCGTCTGGCTGCCGCTCAGGCTGCCATCAAGGCCGGCAACTAAGGTATCTTTCAGAGCTGCTTGTGCAAAAAAGCTGTGCTTTTTTGCACAAGCGCCTCTTCCCTTGCAGCAAAACCGCCCGCTTCGGCAAGAGCCGAAGCGGGCGGTTTTTCGTATGGACTGATTTCCCCGGGCGCTTAATTCCCGGTGGGGATAAAGGGGCGGATCGCGCCGGCCACGTTGCTGATGGGCATGGTCTGCAAATAGACCCGGCCCGGGCCGGTGACGACGGTGTTGAACACGCCCTCCCCGCCAAAGACCATATTTTTCACGCCGGGGACCGTCTGGATATCGATGGAGCAGGTTGCGTCCATGGCGGCAAGATAGCCGGTATCCACCACGAGAGACTGGCCCGGCGCCAGATCGTATTCCACCACATGGCCGTCAAATTCCGTAAACGCAACGCCGTGGCCCGAAAGCCGTTGCAAAATGAAGCCCTCGCCGCCAAAGACGCCCGCGCCCAGCTTTTTTTGGAAAAAGACGGAGAGCTGCACGTCCTCCTCGCTGGCGAGAAATCCGCTTTTCTGGACCACTAGCTCCCGCCCCGGCCCAATCTCAAAGGCGCGGATCTGTCCGGGAAAACTGGAGGCAAAGGCGATCATGCCGCTGCCGCCCTGCGCGGTATAGCGGTTTTGGAACAGCGCCTCGCCCGCAAACATCCGGCCCAGCGCCTTGCCCAGCCCGCCGTGGGAGGTGGTGTCCATTTTCATGTTGGGGCTCATCCAGCTCATGCTGCCCCGCTCAGTAATCATGCTCTCTCCTGCGGAAAGCTGGCAAATGACTACCGGAAGTGTTTCGCCTTGAATTTGATACTCCATGTTGCGCTCCTCTCCGGCCGGAGCATCCCCCGGCCAACCGATTTACTCTGTGTCACAGGGCCGGTCCTTCCACGCGTTGCACATTCCCCCGTTGCAGGACCAGTGGTTTTCCATCCAGTGCTCCACCCGTTCACGGGGGAAATACCGATTGATGAGCAGGGCCGTCACCACGCCGACGGCTGTATCGAAAATGCGGTTGAGGGCATAGCTCACATAGCTGTCCGCCGGGGTGTTGAACAGCAAAATGCAAAGCACCACGCCGCCGGGCTGCACGCCGCCCACCCAGAAGATCTGGCACAGCACGATCAGGATCACCGTCCCCACAAACACCAGCGGCACCAGCAGCAGCGACCGCCCGCCGTCCGGATGGACGAAGAGATAGACCCGATAAAGCGCCATGCCCAGCAGTCCGCCGATGATCGTGCCAAAGAGCCGATTTCCGCCGTGAAGCTTGGAATGCTCCATATTGGCGCCCATGCCAAAAATGGCACCGATGCACGCAAACGCGGGACTGCGGTCAAAAAAATAATAGACCAGCGCACACAGCGCCGCAGCTGTGGCGGTTTTGATGTTTCGCATCCCCACTGTCGGGAGAGTGCGCTCCGTTGTGCAAGATTGGGGTGAAGAAGGTTCCATGATCTGCTTTCTCCTCTATTTAGATTCCACAAAGTGGCAACGTTCTTCTTTATCATAGCACAAATTTTTTCGGCAAAACAACAAAATTTAACGACTTCTTTTCACCTTTTTGTAAAATTTACCGGCATCTTTATTTTCTTTTCCTCCACATGACCCCAAACGCCGCCAGAAGAAATACCCCCGCCGCCAAGATGGAGCGCTGGGGAAACCGGGCCGTGAGCACGCCGCCCAGCGCCGCGCCCAGCAAAAAGCACGTGATGACTCCAAAGTAGCACCCGCTTTTTTTCAAAAGCGCTCCGTCCCGTTCGGACACGCCCCGATAGAGCGTCTCCATGCAGCTACGCAGATTGCCCGTGCACATGGTGGAGGCAAAGGGATTGCCCCGGACCTTTCGGAACGTCTCCACTTGCAGCGCGCAGACGAAGGACACCAGCACGTTGGCCGCGCCGTCCATCCGTCCCAGCGGCAGCGCGCTCACGCACACCAGCACCGCCATCTCCAGCGCCAGCACCAATTGCCGCCAATGCAGCGTCTGGCTTTGGCGCAGGCGGCGCTTGAGCAGCTCTGTCACCAGAACGCCCATGGAAAAGGCCGCGATCGGCGCCAGATACCCCCCTGCCGCGCTCCAGCGTCCCTCCGCCGCACGCACAGCCAGCAGCACCAAATTTCCGGTCTGGGCATTGGCGAACACCCCGCCCCGGCCCAGATAGGTGTGGGCGTCCAAAAAGCCTCCCGCCACCGCCAGCAACGCCGCCACACAAAAGCTCTCGGACCACTGACGTTGCTCCGGACTCTGCTTCATTTTCGTTCCTCCCTCAAAAAAGTCCGGCGCTCCTGCGAGCACCGGACTTTTTTTCAAATACTCAATACTCTGTTGTCCCAGTATAAACCAGCTTGGCGTCGCCGGTCAAGGTGACCTGTTCGTCGGTATAGTGGACCACCAGATCGCCGCCCCGGGTCTTGACGGTCACATCGGTATCCTTGGCGCAAAGGCCGTTTGCCACCGCCGCCAGCACCGCCGCGCAAGCGCCGGAGCCGCAGGAGAGCGTCTCGCCGCTGCCCCGCTCCCACACCCGCATTTTGATGGTGTTGGGATTGACCACCCGGATAAATTCCGTGTTAA
This sequence comes from uncultured Oscillibacter sp., assembly GCA_964553905.1. GTDB lineage: Bacteria > Bacillota > Clostridia > Oscillospirales > Oscillospiraceae > Oscillibacter. The sequence goes on along the minus strand of CAZKMN010000046.1, from coordinate 1,250 downwards.
TCCGCTGGGGGAAATAGGGCGCGTGCTCAAATTTCGGGCCCAGATTTTCCACATCCACAGCGTCCACCCGGGGGCAGAACACCACGCAGTGGGGATTTCCCATATCCACGCAGGTGACGGCAAACTCCGCTCCGTCAATTTGGACGGGCGCATTCACCGCTTTTTCCATGGGGAGATTCAAATGCAGCGCGGAAAGGTCCAGCGTGGCATACCCCATGTCCACGCTGGCGGAGGTCACTTTCCCCCGCATGGTATAGAGGCGGACGGTCTTGACGCCTTTGTCCGTCTCCACCCGCAGCGTGTCCTTTTTCACGATGCCGGAATCGTACACGTACTTGCCAAGGCACCGCAGCGCGTTGCCCGCCATGGCGCCCACGCTGCCATCGCTGTTGAACATCCGCATTTTCACATCCGCCTTGCTGGACGGCTCCATCAGCACGATTCCATCCGCGCCCACGCCGTAATGCCGGTCGCACAGCGTCACGCACAGGGATTCCGGGCAGGTGATCTCCCCGTTGAAATTCTCCAGGAAAATATAGTCGTTTCCGCAGGTTTGCAGCTTGGAAAACGCCAGCGTCTGCCGCTGCGTCCGCAGGTGGCAGATGTCCACCAGCTCCGTATTTTGCTGGGTGTAGCGGCTGGCCAGAATGTCCGTGAGGGCCGCCGCCGTGTCCAGACTGGTGAGGCACGGAATGCCAAGCTGCACACAGCGGTGGTTCAGATGGATGAAGTCCCGGATGTAGCTGGGCTCCGTGGAGCCCGTGAGAATCACATAGTCGATTTTGCCGTCCTCCAGAAGCTGGAAGACCCGGTTATCCTGCCCCAGCTTGCCGACCACCTCAACGTCGGTGCCGAGCTGGGAGATCTCAAAGGCGGTTCGGTCCGTGGCGTAGAGCTGGAAGCCCATGTCGTCCAGTTTCCGGGCCGTGCCCACGATCTCCGGCTGATCCCGGCGATTCACCGAGATCAAAACGCCGCCGCGACGCTCCTTTTCCACCCGATAGCCCGCAGACACCAGCCCCTTAAAAAGCGCCTCCTGCAAGTTCTTGCCAAGGCCCAGCACCTCGCCCGTGGATTTCATCTCCGGAGAGAGGGCGGCATTGGCGTCCGTGATCTTTTCAAAGGAGAAGACCGGCACCTTCACCGCCACATAGGGGGGATTTTGATAAAGGCCGGTTCCGTAGCCCAGCGTTTTCAGCGGCTGACCCACCATGACCCGCGTAGCCAGATCCACCATGGGCACGCCGGTG